>NZ_KB897831.1:0-132943 GCF_000377185.1 Rhizobium sp. 42MFCr.1 | reverse complement strand
AGCATGGCGCCGAAGGTGTAGGCATAGTTCAGGTTGCGCGGAACCGGATAGGCGACGAAACTGTCATAGACCATGCGCGGCAAAGGCAGGCGCGCATCGATCCACTTCTCAAGGCCGGTTGATGGCTCGTAGCTGGAATGGCCACTCATAAATCAGTCCCCCTCAACCGATCTTGATTACTTTATCGGAAACGAACGAATAGGTCGGGATCGCCAGGTTCTGCGGCGCCGGACCTTTGCGGATGCGGCCGGCCGTGTCGTAGACCGAGCCATGGCAGGGACAGAACCAACCATTGTATTCGCCGGCCTGGCCGAGCGGGATGCAGCCGAGATGGGTGCACGAGCCGATCATGACGATCCAGTTTTCCTTGTCCTTGCCGGCCGAACGGTCGACGCCGGTCGCCTGCGCGTCGGACGGCAGGTTGGCGTTGCGCGCCACCGGGTCCTTCAGGTCGGAAAGCGGCACCTCATCGGCAGCCTTCACTTCCTCGGGCGTACGGTTGCGGATGAAGATCGGCTTGCCGCGCCACTTGGCCGTCAGCGACATTCCCGGCTCGAGGCTGGAAACGTCAACCTCGATCGAGGCCAGCGCCAACGTCGAAGCATCCGGACGCATCTGGTCGATAAACGGCCATGCAACCGCAACGGCCCCAACCGCCCCCGCCATGCCTGTGGTGAGATAAAGGAAATCACGGCGAGTCGGCTCGCCCGTGATCTCGCCTGTCGTTTCGTGTTCGCTCACGGCTTATAACCATCCTCTACGCAAATTTTGCGGAACTCCGCCCCTGCTCCTCGCGGCGGCGAATCTGTCGCGACACAATTCGACCATAGATTCCCCACCAATCCGGCGCGTTCTAAGCTTGATCGCAAATTATGTCCAGCCTTGGCAAGGCCATGTGGGCACAATGTCGCGGGAATTTTCAGATGATTTTCGAAGACAATCACATGCTTGCCACAGCTGCGCATTGCACCAACTCGAGCCTTCGGCACCAGCGTCGACGGCGTTCCCGCCGACCGGCCACTACGGCTGAAACCATTCCAGTGGACCGAAGGTAACACTGCATCTCAGACGACTTTGGCCTCGTCGCCGAGTTTACGGTGTGCCTTTGAACCGGGCGGTGGCGCCTCGACATCGGTTGCGATGAACCCACCGGATTGCCGTGCCCAGAGTTCGGCATAGAGACCACCCTGTTTCAGCAGAGCTTCGTGCGTCCCCTCTTCTATAATCCCCCCCTCGTCGATGACGATCAATCGGTCGAGGGCGGCGATGGTCGAGAGCCGATGCGCGATGGCAAGCACCGTCTTGCCTTGCATGAGGCCGATCAGATTGGATTGGATCGCCTCTTCCACCTCGGAATCCAGCGCCGATGTTGCTTCGTCGAGAACGAGGATCGGCGCATCCTTCAGCATGACGCGCGCAATCGCGATACGCTGGCGCTGACCGCCGGAAAGCTTCACGCCACGCTCCCCGACGTGCGCGTCGAAACCCCTGCGGCCATTCTGGTCCTGCAGGCGCTCGATGAAGCCAAGCGCTTCCGCGCGCCGAGCCGCTTCGACCAACCGCGCCTCGCCCGCATCAGGGCGCCCAAACAAGATATTGTCCCGGACGGAACGATGCAGGAGCGACGTATCCTGGCTGACAACGCCGATCTGCATGCGCAGGGTTTCCTGCGTGACGGACGCAATGTCCTGGCCGTCGATCAAGATCCGTCCACCTTCGAGGTCGTAGAGCCGCAGCAGGAGGTTGACCAGTGTCGACTTGCCGGCGCCCGAGCGCCCGACGATGCCGACCTTCTCCCCCGGCTCGATCGTGAGCGAGAAGTTGTCGATAACGCCATCTGGTCTGCCGTAGTGGAAAGAGACGTTCTCGAAGCGGATGCCGGGCTGTCGAATAGTAAGGTCGCGGGCACCGGGGCGATCGACCAGTCCAAGCGGCTGCGAGATCAGCTCGGCAGCATTCTGGATCGTGCCGAGGTTGCGCATGATGCCGTTGAACTGGGTCATCAGCCGGCCGAGAAGGAAGTTGAGGCGCAGCACAAGCGCCAGCGAGAAGGCGACCGCGCCGGAACTGATGAGCCCCGCCAGCCAAAGATGAACGCTCAGTCCGGCCATCGTAACGATCATGATGCCCGAAAGCAGTGCCATCGAGGCGCGTACCCCGGTGATGAAGCGCGTGAACCGCAGGACAGTGTGCTGATAGAAGTCGAAGCCTTGCCGCATGTAGCGGTCGCTCTCTTCGTCACGCGCAAACAGCTTCAGTGTCTGGATGTTGCTGTAGGCGTCCACCATGCGCCCGTTGATCATCGACGCCGCTTCCGCCGTTTCCCGGGAATGCAATCGGATGCGGGGCACGAAATAACGCGCGAGAACGCCGAACACGCCGAGCCAGCAGAGCACGACCACGGCAAGCGAGAGATCCAGCCGCGCGACGAGCACCAGCGTTGTCGCCGCATAGATGCCGACGAACCAGACGCTCTCCATCAGCGACGTCACCAGATCGCCCGTGGCCTGGCCCGCCGACCAGACCTTGGTGACGACGCGGCCGGAGAAATCGCTTTGAAAGAACGAGAGCGATTGCCTCGAAACATGCAGGTAGGATTGCCAGCGCGCGAGGTTATAGAAGCCGGGCGTGATCACCTGCTGATCGACGAGCGCAATCAACAGCGCGACGACAAAGCGGACGATGCCGATAAGGACGAGCATACCGAAGAGTTCGGCGCCGTGCGCGGCAAGAAGGCCGCTCCAGCCTGCGGCCGGCGTGATCGTCGCGAGGATATCGACAAGCCGGCCGACGAACCAGAAGAGCGCCGCCTCGATTGCCGCCGACATCCCGCCGAGCACGAGCATCGCGACGAAGGGCGTCTTCGCCTGCCCGATATAGAACCAGATGAATCCAAGCGTGGAACGCGGGGGCTGAATGTTTTCCCGCGGCGCAAAGGGATTAATCCAATTTTCAAAGACACGAAGGAGTCGTTTTATCAGCATAAATGCGATATAGGCTTATTAGCCAGGGCGGGAAAGCAACGGGCCCAGGGCGCAACCTTATATTTTCGTAACAATCGGTAACAACAACGGCATCGTTGTTGAATGAGACTGACCTCGTCACAATCTCGAGGTACAATGGATTCTTACGGGAGACGGCCGCGATGCAAGCAAGGAAGACAGTATTGTCGAGTATTCCGCTGCCCCTTGCGGAACGACTTGATGCAATCGTTGAACAGTTGGAAATGTCCTACGACGAGGCAATCGCCGAGGCGATCTCTACGTGGGTCGATCGCGAGGAAGAGCGACGTCTGTTCGCATTGCGTACGCTTGTGTCGACCAATAGCATGCTTGTCGAAGGAAACCGGGTGAAAGACTGGGCAGACAGCCTCTGACACCACATCCATGGACACGAAAAGAGAAGCCCTCCCCGCATCCGCAGGGAGGGCTTCTTTCTATTCGGCCGCCTCTTCCGCCTCTTCCGAGTGATCCGCCAAGAAGCCGCCGGACTGACGGTTCCACAGGTCAGCGTAAATACCGCCCTGCTGGACCAGCTCTGCGTGGGCGCCGGCCTCGATGATCCTGCCCTTGTCGAGCACGATCAGACGGTCCATCTCGGTCAGGGTCGACAGGCGATGCGCGATCGCAATCACCGTCTTGCCTTCCATCAGCGCAAATAGGTTTTCCTGAATCGCTGCCTCGACCTCGGAGTCGAGCGCCGATGTCGCCTCGTCGAGCACCAGGATCGGCGCGTCCTTCAGGAAGACGCGGGCGATCGCGACGCGCTGACGCTGGCCGCCGGAGAGCTTCACGCCGCGTTCGCCTACCTGCGCGTCGAGCCCTGTGCGGCCCTGCATGTCGACAAGCCCTTCGATGAAGTCCCAGGCATTCGCACGCCTGGCGGCTTCGATCACCTGGGCGTCGGTCGCGTCCGGGCGGCCATAGGCGATGTTGTCGCGGATCGACCGGTGCAGCAGGGACGTATCCTGCGTCACGACGCCGATCAGTTCACGCAGGCTTTCCTGGGACACGCCCGAGATGTCCTGCCCATCGATCGTGATGCGGCCGGCCTCCAGATCGTAGAAGCGCAGCAACAGGTTCATCAGCGTCGTCTTGCCGGCACCGGAGCGACCGACCAGGCCGACCTTCTCACCCGCCTTGATGTCTAGGGAGAGATTGTCGATGACACCTTTGCCCTTGCCATAGTGGAAGCGGATGCGCTCGTAGTGGATTGCACCCTTCCTCGCTGACAACTGCGGCGCGTTCGGCTTGTCGACGATGTCATGCTTCTTCGTCATCATCTCCATGCCGTCATAGACCGTGCCGATGTTCTCGAACAGCGCCGAGACTTCCCACATGATCCACTGCGACATGCCGTTGACACGCATGGCAAGACCGATCGCAATAGCAATGGCACCGACCGAGATCTGTCCGTTCAGCCAGAACCAGATGGACAGGCCGGACACCACGAACAACGCCACGCAGTTGTTCATATAGACGGATATATGAAACAACGTGACGCGACG
This sequence comes from Rhizobium sp. 42MFCr.1, assembly GCF_000377185.1. Lineage (NCBI taxonomy): Bacteria > Pseudomonadati > Pseudomonadota > Alphaproteobacteria > Hyphomicrobiales > Rhizobiaceae > Rhizobium > Rhizobium sp. 42MFCr.1. The sequence goes on along the minus strand of NZ_KB897831.1, from coordinate 128,436 downwards.
CATCTGCGAGTGGACAGTTTCGAGGAACTCCTCCATGCCGCTACGCGCATAGGTCTCTTCGCGGCCGGCATGCGAGAACAGCTTCACCGTCGCGATGTTCGTGTAGCTGTCGACCACCCGCCCCGTCATCATAGAGCGCGCATCCGCCTGCTGTGCCGCGATCTTGCGAAGCCGCGGCACGAAGTAGGACACGATTCCGATATAGACAGCGAGCCAAACGAGGATCGGTATCATCAGCCGCCAGTCGGCAGCAGCGATCACAATGATCATCGACAGGAAGTAGGTGACGACATAGACGAAGACATCGAGGATCTTCATCGTCGTTTCGCGAACCGCAAGCGACGTCTGCATCACCTTCGTCGCAACGCGTCCGGCGAATTCGTTGGCGAAAAAGGTCATGCTGTGACGCAGCAGGAAACGGTGCATCTGCCAGCGTGCGATCATCGGATAGTTGCCGAGTAGCACCTGATGCATGATGAGTGAATCCAGCCCCGCCGCCAGCGGCAGGCCGATGAGGATCAACGATCCCATCCATGCCAACCTCGGCCATTCCGACTCCAGAAATGTCGCCTTGTCGGCTTTAGTCAGCCAGTCCACGATATCACCGAGGAACTGGAAGAGCGCCACCTCGCCGACGGCGATCAGCGCCGTCAGCACTGCCATGATGGCGAGCCACGGTGCTGCCGGCTTAGTGTAGTGCCAGCAAAATGCAAAAAGACCCTTCGGAGGAGCAACCGGCTCCTCGGTCGGGAAAGGATGAAGTCGCTGCTCGAACCAGCCAAACATGAAAATGCTCCGAAACCTGATCGGTCCAGCCTCCCCGGCTCGCGCAAAACGGCGCTTGAGAGCTCATATGGGAACCGGACGTTCACGGGACGAGGCCATAACGGCCGCGCAAAGGTTAGAAATGGGAACTCAGGAGAGAAATGGCACTACGCGTGCCAGGTCGCCACTCGCGGGGTCACGCATCGAGAGCGCATACGCGGCAATATTTCCATCTTGGCGCTCCCTTCTGGCGATTAAAAGATGTGCACCCTTAACGCGAATCAAGCAGAATTTCCAGCCCCGACCGGCCGGAAATTGAACAATTATCGGCCAAAATGCGCCCTATTGCGCTGAAATCACAGTTGCAATAGGCGTCCTTCGACGAAAACCGAAAAATACGGCCTAGACCATGGCGATCCTCAGACTAGCGCTCTATCAGCCTGACATACCCGGCAATACGGGAACCATCCTGCGTCTCGCCGCCTGTCTTGGCTTCGCTGTCGACATTATCGAGCCTGCTGGTTTCGACATATCCGACCGCAACCTCAAACGGGCAGGCATGGACTATATCGCCGCAGCCGCCCTCACCCGCCATGTCAATTGGGATCGCTTCGAGGACTGGCGAAAGGCTACCGGTCGGCGTTTGGTGCTGGCGTCCACCAAGTCGTCCGACCGCTATACCGACTTCGCATTCCGTGACGACGACATCCTTCTTTTCGGCCGCGAGAGCGCCGGCGTCCCTGATCATGTCCACGCGGCAGCCGACGCCCGGATCCTCGTTCCCATGGTGGAAGGCCAACGCTCGATAAACGTCGCCGTCTCGGCTGCGATGATCGTCGGAGAAGCCATGCGGCAGACCGTCTGGCGCTGATTTCCGACCTTCGCGACCTCGACGACGATACCGCTTCAAAATATGTCGCGAACGACGTTGTGAATTTCCCCAAGCAGCGTATAGTTTTTAGCCGAGCAATAAAAATTGCGCGCGTAACGCCATATTTTCAAACACTTGAGAACCTATATTCGAATAGGAACACCCTTCCCGCATAAGAGGCAAAGAAACGGCAGCATGGAATCGACGATCGTCATGATCAACCTGTTCGGCGCGGTAGCGCTGCTGCTGTTCGGCCTGGCCCAGGTGAAGGACGGCGTGTCGCGTGCGTTTGGGGCGCGGTTGCGCACCGGCCTTGCCACCGGCACGCGCAGCGGCCTGCGCTCGTTCGTCTCGGGCTTCTTTGCGACGATTGCGCTGCAGAGTTCGACGGCAACCGCGCTGATGGTCGCCTCCTTCGTCGAGCGCGAGCTGGTGAAGCCGCGCATGGCGCAGATCGTCCTGCTCGGCGCCAATGTCGGAACCGCGGTGACCGCCTGGATCGTCGCCACCGGCATCGCGTGGCTGTCACCACTGGTGATCCTTGCCGGCATGGTGCTGCATCGCAGCGGCTCGTCGTCGCGCCAGGGCGGCGGCACCGCACTGATCGGCATCGGCCTGATGCTGTTGTCGCTGCATCTTTTGAGCAGCGCCACCGAACCGATGCGGCAGTCGCCGGCGCTCGGCGCCTTCATTGCCCTGCTCGACAATGCCTGGCCGGTCGCACTCGCCTTTTCCGCAGTCATCGCCTTCATCTCGTCGTCGAGCCTTGCCGCCGTCGTCCTCATTCTCTCGCTGGCCTCGACGGGCATCCTGTCAGCAGGGCTGATCATCGTTCTGGTGCTCGGCGCCAATCTCGGCGGCGCCATTCCGCCGGTGATCGCCTCGCTTGCCGGTCCGGCAGCCGCCAGGCGCGTCACGCTCGGCAATCTGATCGTACGCGCCATCGGCTGCCTGATCGCATTGCCGCTCGCAGGCTACGGCGCCGACCTGCTTGGAACGCTGCCGCTGACGCCGGCGAAACTGCCGGTCGACGCCCATCTAGGCTTCAACCTGATGCTGGCTGCGCTCGCCTGGCCGTTCTCCCGCCCCCTCTCGCGGTTGATGCTCAGGCTGGTGCCGGAGGAGGCCCAGGCGGAGGGCGGACCACGCTATCTCGACCAGCAGGAGCTGGCGACACCGGTCGTGGCGCTGGCCAGTGCGACAAGGGAGGTGCTCGGCGTCGGTGACCTGATCGAACGCATGCTGATGCGCGCCTCGGATGCCTTCGAGGCCAACAACCTGGCGAACCTGAAGGAAATCCCGTCGCTGGAAAAGCGGGTCGACAGCCTGCAGCAGGAGGTGAAGATCTATCTCTCCAAGCTCGGCCATGCCGGGCTCAGCGAAGAGGACGGGCGCCGCTCGATCGTGATCATCGACTACGCCATCAATCTCGAACACATCGGCGACATCATCGAGAAGGGGCTGATGCCGCAGGTGACGAAGAAGGTTTCGCTCGGCTTGAAATTCTCCGAGGAAGGCTATGAGGAGCTGCGCAAGCTCTTCCACCTTACGATCGACAATCTGCGCATTGCCCAGACGATCCTCGTCACCGGCGACTTCAATCTCGCCAGGCAGTTGATGGAGGTGAAGGTCGAGGTTCGCCGGATGGAAAAGCAATCGTCGGAGCGGCATCTGGAGCGCCTGCGCGACGGTCGCGCCGACAGCCTGCAGACAAGCTCGCTGCACCTCGACATGCTGCGCGACCTAAAGCGCATCAACGCCCACATCGTCTCCGTCGCCCACCCCATCCTCGACGAAAGCGGCCTGCTCATCGAAAGCAGGTTGAAGGGTGCGGCCGAGTAGACCGATCAATCGGCGGACGGCAGCCGGCGCATGGTGAATTCGATCTGGTCGCCTTCCAACTGACGCCAACTCTCGACCTCCGTCCAGTACGCGGCCTTGGGATACTCGTCGAACCATTCGCGCGCCTTGGCGCGCGCGTCGAGCAGATTGAGGCAATAGGTTTGTCGCACGAAACGATCGTTATTCCGGGGTGTGCCTTCCGCCCGGTGGGTAGCAATCCGTCGCTTGAGACCGTCGAACGACGGAGGTCCAGGGATTTTCGTCATGAGCCTACCTCTGTGACAAAAAGTTAGTATCGAAAGCCGCCTTTTGCGAGTCGAATCTGAGGAGCCCTCAGGCATCGCCTCTGCTGGCAGGACCCTGCCCTACCTGCTATCAGAGCAGCAAAGACGAAAGCGCGAGTCGATGGCGACCCGCTCGGAGAGAGATGAAATGGAACGACCCGAACTTCCGATCGGCCTGCCGGACGATATCGAAGAGAAGAAGTCAGTCGCCCGCGCCTGGTTTGAAAGTCTTCGCGATACTATCTGCGCCTCATTCGAAGCGCTCGAAGACGAACTCTCGGGCCCACTCTCCGATAGAGAACCCGGCCTCTTCGTGGCGAAGGAATGGACGCGCGAAAATGGCGCCGGTGGCGGCGGCCGCATGTCGATGATGCATGGCCGCGTCTTCGAGAAGGTTGGCGTGCATACATCCACCGTCTATGGCGAATTCGCGCCTGATCTGCGCGCCCAGATGCCCGGCGCCAAGGAAGATCCGCGTTTCTGGGCCTCTGGCATCTCGCTGATCGCCCATCCGGTCAACCCCAACGTACCGGCCGTTCACATGAACACGCGCATGGTCGTAACCTCGAGCCGCTGGTTCGGCGGCGGCGCCGACCTGACGCCAGTGCTCGACCGCCGCCGTACGCAGGAAGATGAGGACAGCCAGCTGTTTCACAAGGCGATGGAGATCGCCTGCCGCAGCCACTCGGGCGTCGCCGATTACGCCGCCTACAAGAAATGGTGCGACGAGTATTTCTTCCTCAAGCACCGCAACGAAGCGCGCGGCATCGGGGGCATCTTCTATGACTGGCTGCATTCCGGCGAGGAAGCCGGCGGATGGGACGCCGATTTCGCCTTCACCCGCGACGTCGGACGGGCTTTCGCCATGGTTTATCCACGCATTGTTCGCACCAACTTCAATAAGCCGTGGACAGACGCGGATCGTGACGAACAATTGATTCGCCGTGGGCGCTATGTTGAGTTCAATTTACTCTATGATCGAGGTACAATCTTTGGCCTCAAGACAGGAGGAAACGTCGAGTCCATTCTCTCATCCTTGCCCCCTCTTGTCCGTTGGCCGTGATCAGACAAAAAAGACGTCTGAAGGGCTTAAATTCGGAGACTGGACCACTAACTCTGTGCATGTACGCGTAACAATCGGAGGAGGATTGTCATGACGGTACAAAGTAGCTCTGCGGCATCGGCGGGTGCGCCAGAGCAACCCCCATCTATGGATGCACCCGAATTTTTGAGCCGGATTGCAGAACGGCTCCGGGCGAAAAGCGGCTCCGACCTTCCCCTTTCCTGCTTTGTGGAACAAGTGAAACTCCAGCTGGCAGGCGGCAAGACACCGGAAGAACTGGACCGTCTGGCAAAGCGTCCGGACAACAAGGCGGCGACAGATTGCTTCAGATCCTGGGCGATGCCCGAATAACAAGAAAATGACCAACCGGCCGGTCCTTCGCGCCGGCCGGAACCTTCTTACCCCTCGAGCATTCAGCCATTGCATCATCGCGCAATCGCATGAAACCGAAGGAGGAAAAGAATGAGACTCTTCGAATGCGGAACGCTCGTTCCTGGATGCGACTGGCATACCCGCGCGAATGACGATGCCGAAATCGTCCGTCGCGTTGTCGAACATATGCGCAACGCCCACGGCGAGACCGTGATCCGCGAAAACATGGTAGAAAACATCAAGGCCCGCATCCGCAACGAGGCGACAGCGGCCTAAACTACCCCACCAGATCCTTCAGCCGGGCGAGCAACGCCGCCCGGTCCGGTATGAAGTTTTCCTCGATCCAGGCGTTTTCCAAGACCGACAGCGTCTCGCCGACCTGCTTCCCGGCCGGGACACCGGCAGCCATGACGTCGCCGCCATTGATCGGGAATTGCGGTTTCTTCCAGTTATCCGCCAGTTCGAGCAGCTTGCCGAGCCTTGCCGAGCGAGCCATCTCCTGTGTGTCACCTTCCGCCTTGCCGCGTGCTGTTGCCAGCGCAAGTTTCAAGCGGGTATTGATGCCGTCGGCGCCGTGCCGAAAAAGCAGTCGTGAAAGGGCGGCCGAGGACAATTCATCATTGATAACAGGCGCCTTGGCCCATGCCTTGAACCAGGCGGCCTCGGCATTGGCCAGCTTGAGGCGCGCCGCCATCTTCTCCAGCCGATCGGCATCGGGCGGAATGATGGCAGCAAGACGCAGAAGCGGATCTGGCTTCCAGGCAAGCGCTTGCTCCGTACCGATCAATGTCGGAATGGTGTCGATCCCCCATTTCTCAGTCTCTGGCAGGATTTCGCTGAGCACGCCGACCTGTCGCATCCACAGAAGTGCCCGTCCGGGATCTTCGGCGCTGAGTAGCTTGCGCAGTTCCGACCAGACCCTTTCGGCTGAAAGCGTCTTCAGCTTGGCGCGAGCCGATGCGCAGGCTCTCAACCCATCAGCATCCGGACGACCGGAGCCATAGTAGGCGAAGAACCGGAAAAATCGCAGGATACGCAGATAGTCCTCGGCAACACGCGTCGCCGCGTCCCCAATGAAGCGGATATTGCGCTTCTCGATATCGGCGAGACCACCGACCAGGTCGATCACATCGCCTTTGGCGTCGACATAGAGCGCGTTGATCGTGAGGTCGCGGCGTTCCGCGTCTGTCCGCCAATCGGAACTGAAGGCTACCTTTGCACGCCGCCCATCGGTTTCCACGTCTGCCCTCAGCGTCGTGACCTCGAACGGCTTGCCATCGATGACGAGGGTCACAGTGCCGTGCGCCACGCCGGTCGGCACAGCCTTGATCCCAGCGGCAACCGCCCGCTCGATGACCTGCTCCGGCGTAAGGGTCGTGGCGACATCAATGTCACTGACCGGAAGCCGCATGAGGCTGTTGCGGACCGCCCCACCGACGACGCGCCCTTCTCCATCAGAGTTGAGCAACGCAAAAACACGCGTCAGAGCCGGATCCTTGAACCATGCCTCGTTGCCAAGGTTGGTCATGCATAGAGCCTTTCATAGAGGGTGCGAACGATGCCGGCGGTAATGCCCCAGATCATCCGGCTTTCATAGGGCATCCGGTAGAATTGTCGTTCGAGACCGTCAAGCACGCGCCTGTCGCGGCTGTGGTTGGCCGGGTTCATGAGAAAGGACAGCGGTACTTCGAACACGTCATCCACCTCGGTGGGGTTGAGTTTCAATTCGAAGCCGCGCCGAACAACGGCGAGCACTGGCGTTATACGGAAGCCGGTCGACGCCAGATAGTTCGGAAGCCGCGCCACGGTCTCGACAAAGGAGCCGTCGATGCCGATCTCCTCTTCGGTTTCCCGGATTGCGGCCTTTTCGGCGGAGCCGTCGATGGCGTCAATCTTTCCACCCGGGAACGCGATCTGTCCGGAATGCTTGCGCAGCGTCGCCGTGCGCTGCGTGAAAATCACATGCGCATCGTCACCATCGTCGATAACAGGCACCAGCACCGCGGCATCGCGAAGTTTGAAGGTCTCCACCTGCGTGACGATATCGGGGTTGAGAATGTGATCGCCGTGATCACGCCAGGAGAGATCCACCGGACCACCGCTCTGGTGAAGAGCGCGACGGCGGAATTCAGCCGCTGAATAGAGCGAACGGTTTTCGGTCAAAACATTGTTCATCGGGAGAGTGCATCCAGTTCTTCCGCCGGCATGACAGGAAAGGTCACACCGCCGGAGCGCAGACAGAACATCGTCTTACCGTCGACTTCAAGGCGTTCGCCGAGCTCGACGAGTTCGTACATGATCGGTCGCGAAACCAGCGCCTCCAGCCGCCCGCGAACATGAAGATAGGGCTTCAACTCGCTGTTTTCGCCATGAACTACAAAACGCAGCGGATGCTCCGGCCCAGCCTCGACCACGTCACCGACATTGGTCCGGAAAGTTAACAGCGGCTCGCCATCCCTTTCTCCGGCATTCATTTCAACGGCGACGAACGGCGCATCGACAACCCGGATACCAACCCGTTCGACGGGGGTTACAAGGTAGGTCTTCTCATCTTCGTCCTTGCGCAGGACCGTGGAGAACAACCTGACGAGCGGCGCCCGGCCGATCGGCGTTCCCATGTAGAACCATGTTCCGTCCGCTCGGATTTCCATGTCGATATCGCCGCAGAACGGCGGATTCCACTTGTCGACGGGCGGAAGGCCTCGGGCTTTGGCCCCTGCATCACCGGCGGCGCGCGAAATCAGCGCAGCAAGACCGGCCGCGTCTGTTGTCGCCTTGATCTCTTCGGCTGCCATTCTTCTGTCCCGGTTTGTCTTTAACTCAAGAAGGTCACGAGATAGTCATTCGGAACGAACTTGTCAGCCCGCAACATCTCCATAACTCTATCTGGTATGACGCTTGCGTGTAAGTCTGCCGATTCGCGACGAATGATATCACCCGCTGGAGATGCCTTATGGGTATGATGAAGACCGAAGCCCCCCTCGATGAAAAGGCGATCATCGCCGCGGCCGAGAAGGCCCTTGCAGATATTGCCGCCGTGCGGGGTGAAGTCTCGAAGGTGATCTTCGGCCAGGAAAGCGTCGTCGAGAACACTCTTCTCGCGGTTCTTTCGGGCGGCCATGCCCTGCTGGTCGGTGTGCCGGGCCTTGCCAAGACCAAACTCGTTACTACCCTCGGCGAAGTGCTTGGCCTCGCCTCCAACCGCATCCAGTTCACACCGGATCTGATGCCTTCCGATATCTTGGGCTCCGAAGTGATGGACCAAGATGACAGCGGCCGCCGTTCCTTCCGTTTCGTCAAGGGACCGGTGTTCGCCCAACTCCTCATGGCCGACGAAATCAACCGCGCGTCGCCGCGCACGCAATCGGCCCTGCTGCAGTCCATGCAGGAATACCACATCACCGTTGCCGGCCACCGCTACGATCTGCCCGCGCCCTTCCACGTCCTGGCCACCCAGAACCCGCTGGAGCAGGAAGGCACCTATCCCTTGCCCGAGGCGCAGCTCGACCGCTTCCTTCTCCAGGTAGACGTCCACTATCCGGAGCTCGCCGCCGAGCGACAGATCCTGCTCGAGACGACCGGGACCAGCGAAACGACGCCGCAAGCGATCCTGAACGCGGAGCGCCTCGTCGAAATCCAAACGCTCATTCGCCAGATGCCGGTCAGCGACAAGGTTGTCGACGCCATCCTCGCGCTTGTTCGCTCGGCCCGTCCGGGTCAGGGAAATGCCGCGACCGACAAGAACGTCGCCTGGGGCCCTGGTCCGCGCGCCGGCCAAGCCATGATGCTTTGCGCCCGCGCCCGTGCCCTTTACGAAGGCCGCCTGGCGCCGTCTATTGACGACGTCCATGCCCTCGCGGAACCGGTGCTGCAGCACCGCATGGCGCTGACATTTGCGGCCCGCGCGGAAGGCATGTCGGTTCGCGATGTCATCGAAGGGCTGGTCAAGCAGGCCAAGGGATAAGGAAGCGTCTGCGTGGCACCCATCGGACAGATCGTCAATCCGACCTCGGGCAATGACGCCCTCGCTCGCGCAAGGCAGCGGGCGAGCCTTGTGCCGGATTGTCTGGTCGAGGCCAAGCGGATCGCCAACACGGTGATCGCCGGCTGGCACGGTCGCCGCAAGCGCGGCATCGGCGAGAATTTCTGGCAGTTCCGTCCCTATACCGAGGGCGAAAGTCTATCCCGCATCGATTGGCGCCGTTCGGCGCGCGACGACCATACCTACATCCGCGACCGCGAGTGGGAAGCAGCCCATACGATCTGGCTCTGGGCCGACATGTCTCCCTCGATGATGTACAAGTCGACCTTCGGAAACGCCTCCAAGGAAGGCCGCGCGCTCGTCATCATGCTGGCGCTTGCCGAAATCCTGGCGCGTTCCGGCGAACGCATCGGATGTCCCGGCGTCATGGAACCGATTGCCGCACGCAATGCCGCGGAACGGCTTGCGACGGCATTGATGCACGCGCCGCTGAGCGGAGGGCTGCCCGATACGGCGATGATCCGCGGCTGGAGCGAACTCGTCTTGATTGGCGATTTTCTCGATGACGCGCGAGCAGTGATGGCGCGCATCGCCCCCTTGGCGCGGCGCGGTCTGCGCGGCCACGTGATCGAGATCGCCGATCCGGCCGAGGAGCTCTTCCCGTATGATGGCCGCACCGAATTCACCGACCCCGAGACAGGGTCGAAGCTGACATCCGGCCGCGCCGAGCATGTTCGCGAAGCCTATACCCGCGCCTATCTCGACCGCCGGGACGATCTCGGCCAGGCGCTGCGCCACATGGGCTGGACCTTCGTCAGCCACCGCACAGACCACCTAGCCTCTGAAGCGCTGGTCGCCGTCCACATGTACCTTTCGGGCATGCCCGCAAGGATGACGCAGGGAGAACGCGCGTGAACGCTCTCCCCTTTGCTTTTGCCTATCCCGCAATCCTCGGCGCCCTTGTGGCCTTGCCGATCATCTGGTGGCTTCTCAGACTGACGCCGCCGCGCCCGAAGACAGAAGTCTTCCCACCTCTGAAGATTCTCGCCACGGTCCTGAAGCGGGAAGAAACCCCTGCCCAGAGTCCCTGGTGGCTGACGCTGCTGCGCATGCTGCTTGCGACCGCAGTCATCCTGGCCATCGCCGATCCGGTCTTCAATCCGCGCACCAATTCAATCGCTTCCGGCGGTCCGCTCGTGCTCTTTGTTGACAACGGCTGGGCCACCTCGCCGGATTGGGATCGCCGCGTGAAGACCGCTGACGCCCTGATCGACGACGCGGAATCCGCTGGTACTCCGGTGGCGATCGCCTTCACCGCCGACCCGACCAACGATGCCGTCCCCGGAACGGCAGCCGTCGCCCGCGACAAGCTGCGTGCCGCAGAACCGAAGCCGCTTGTGCCGGATCGCCAGCGTGCTTTCGAGGCTCTCCGCGCCGCGCTGAACGGCGTCCATCCCGGCACTCTCGCCTTCCTTACGGATGGCGCCGCCGCAAGAGAGAACGACACGACCGTCCGCCAGCTTTCCGACCTCTCGCCTGCCCAATTGCGATTGATCTCAGGAGACGCAAACGAAACGATTGCGATCACGTCCGCAAGCAATGCCGCCGACGCGATGACGGTCACCGCCACGCGCCTCGACAGTGGCGCTGCCGCCTCGCGCCCGATCACCGCGCAGGACACGCAGGGACGCGCGATCGCGACCGGCTCGATCGACTTCCAGCCGGGTCAGAGCGTCGCGACCGGATCAATCACCGCACCGTTTGAGATGCGCAACGATTTCGCGCGCGTCAGCATCGACAACCACGCGACGGCTGGCGCCGTGCATCTGCTCGACGACGGTTTCAAGCGTCGCCGCGTGGTTCTGCTATCAGGTGAGGTCGGTGACACTTTCCAACCGCTGCTTTCGCCGCTTTATTACATCCAGCGCGCTTTGCAGCCTTATGCCGATTTGATCGAGCCGAACACGCCTGATCTCGCGACCTCGATCCCGGATCTCCTGTCGCAGAATCCATCTGTCATCATCATGGCGGATATCGGTCGCCTACCCCAGGAAACCTACGAGCCGCTGCAGCGCTGGATCGCAAATGGCGGAACACTTGTCCGCTTCGCCGGGCCGCGCCTTGCCGCCGCACCCGCCGACGATCCGCTGGTGCCGGTGACGTTGCGCCAGGGCGAGCGTGCATTGGGTGGCGCGCTCTCATGGGCCGAACCGCAGCCCCTCGCCGAATTTCCAACCTTCGGCCCCTTCGCCGGCATGCCGAAGCCGACCGATGTTACCGTCAAGCGGCAGGTTCTCGCAGAGCCGACGCCGGATCTTGCCGAGCGCACCTGGGCGAGCCTCGCCGATGGCACGCCGCTGGTCACGACGAAGCCGATCAATGCAGGCAGGATCGTCCTGTTCCATGTCAGCGCAGAAGCGACGTGGTCTGACCTGCCGATCTCGGGCAATTTTGTCGAGATGCTGCGCCGCCTCGTCCAGTTGTCGCGTTCCGGTGGCGTTACCGCTGAAGCCGGCGGTGCATCGACCGCCGAGGCGCTGCCGCCTTTCCGATTGTTGACCGCCAAAGGCGCACTCACGACCGAAACCGGCACGGCGCGTCCGCTGATCCCGAACGCGAAGGTCACGCCGGTCGCAAGCTTCGACAACCCGCCCGGCCTTTACGGCTCCGAAGAAGGATTTACCGCGCTGAACATCCTGCCGAAGAATGCCGAACTGAAGCCGCTTGATACGTCGGGTCTCACAGTCGTGCGCGAAGGGCTGATCGGCGGCGAAACCTGGTCGGCAAAGCCCGCGCTGTTCCTGATCGCCTTCCTGTTGCTGCTGGCCGACAGCCTGATCGTAATGTTCATGAGCGGCGCTTTCTCGAGGCTGCGCCCGGCGGCGCGAACAGCGGCGCTTGTCGCTGTGGCGGTCAGTGCGGCCTTCTTCCTGCAGCCGGGGCAATCGCATGCCGACGACTCCAAGCCCGGCGACGATCAGATCTTCCAGCGGCTCGACAATACGCACCTCGCCTATGTCGTCACCGGCGAACAGGACGTCGACCACATATCCGAACGCGGGCTGGAGGGCCTGACGGAATTCCTGACATACCGCACCACGTTGGAGCCATCACCGCCTGTCGGCGTGGATCTCACCAAGGATGAGCTCACCTTCTATCCGATCATCTATTGGCCGATCTCGGCCACCGCGCCGATGCCCTCGGCAGCTGCAATCAACAAGATCGATGCCTATATGCGCGCCGGCGGAACCGTGCTCTTCGATACGCGCGATCAGTTCAGCGCGCTCGACAACAATGGCGGCTCGGTCAGCGCCAACGGCGAGCGCTTGCAGCAAATCCTTGCCAATCTCGATATTCCGCCGCTGGAACCGGTGCCGTCGGACCACGTGCTGACGAAATCGTTCTACCTGCTCTCAAGCTTCCCCGGCCGCTACACGGGTAGCCCGCTCTGGATTGAAGCACGCCAGGAAAGTCGTCCCGAAAACGCCAAGTCGGCGGCCACGGCCGACGGCGTTTCCCCGATCCTCATCACCGGCAACGATTTTGCCGGTGCCTGGGCCGTCGATGACAATGGGGTACCGTTGTTGCCGACGGTCCCCCCGGACGAGACACAGCGCGAATACGCCTACCGCAGCGGCGTCAACATCATGATGTACATGCTAACCGGCAACTACAAGACCGATCAGGTCCACGTCCCCGCCCTGCTGGAACGGTTGGGACAGTGATATGACGGTTGATTTTTCACCCTTCATTCCTTGGTCGCTCCTGGCGGGTCTGGCGGTTATTGTTCTCGCAACCGCTGCCTTTGGCATCTGGCGCGGCGTGCGCGGCGCATGGATTCGTTCGATCGCGGCCCTTGCCTTGCTGGCTGCCCTCGCCAACCCTCTCTTGCTGCAGGAAGATCGCGACCCACTGTCGACCGTCGTGCCCGTCATTGTTGACCGCAGCCAGAGCCAGCAAACGCCTGATCGCATCAAGATGACCGACGATGCGCTGGCGCAGTTGAAGGATCGCCTCTCGCGCTTCCCCAATGTCGAGCCGCGCTACGTCGACGCGACGGAGCCGCAAGATTCCGATGCTCCCTCGACCCGGCTGTTCAATGCGCTTTCGGCGGCTGTCGCGGACGTGCCGCCCGCGCGCATCGGCGGCGCGATCATGCTGACGGACGGCGAAATCCACGACGTTCCCGGCGTCAATCAGGCGCTCGGCTTCGACGCGCCGATCCACGGCCTGATCACGGGCAAGGCCAACGAGTTCGACCGCCGCATCGAGGTCGTGAAGGCACCGCGCTTCGGGATCGTCAATGAGGAGCAGCAATTGATGCTGCGCGTCTTCGACGACGGACCGAGCCCCGGCGGCACGGCAAGCGTCACGGTGAAACTCAACGGCAACGAGATCGCCACGCTCCAGGCAACGCCTGGCCGCGACACGCCCTTTTCGTTCAAGGTCGAGCGCGGCGGCAGCAACGTTCTCGAATTTTCGGTCGCCGATCTTCCGGGCGAAGTCACCGACGCCAACAACCGCGCGGTCCACCTGATCGACGGCATTCGCGAAAACCTGCGCGTTCTGCTCGTCTCCGGCGAGCCGCATGCCGGCGAGCGCGCCTGGCGCAATCTCTTGAAGTCGGATGCCTCGGTGGATCTCGTCCACTTTACCATTCTGCGCCCGCCCGAAAAGCAGGACGGCACACCGATCAACGAACTGTCGCTGATCGCCTTCCCAACCCGCGAGCTGTTCGTCGATAAGATCAAGGACTTCGACCTGATCATCTTCGACCGCTATCAGCATCGCGGCGTGCTGCCGATCCTCTACTACGACTATATCGCCCAGTACGTGGAAAATGGCGGCGCGCTGTTGATCGCTGCCGGCCCAGAACATGCCGGCCAGGATTCGATTGCCCTGACGCCGCTATCGTCGGTGCTGCCGGCCGCACCGACCGGGCAGATGATCGAAAAAGCCTTTTACCCCCGGCTTTCGGAGGAAGGCCGCAAGCACCCCGTTACCCGCGGCCTCGATGGATCCGCTGACGAACCGCCGCATTGGGGCCGCTGGTTCCGCAGCGTCGATGTGGAGCCGCCGCAGGGCCAGACGGTGATGGTCGGCGCTGACAACCATCCGCTGCTCGTTCTCAATCGCGCCGGACAGGGGCGTGTCGCCATGCTGCTCTCCGACCAGGGCTGGCTCTGGGCCCGCGGCTTCGAGGGCGGAGGCCCGCATGTGTCGCTCTATCGCCGCGTCGCCCACTGGCTGATGAAGGAGCCCGCCCTTGAGGAAGAGGCCCTGACGGCACGCGCATCCGGCCGCACGCTGGAGATCACGCGTCAGACCATTGGCGGCGACCCGGGCAATGCAACGGTCCGATATCCCTCGGGAAGGACGGAAACTCTCCCCCTGACGCAAGCCGAGCCGGGCCTCTTCAAGGCCGAGAAGAAGATGGACGAGATCGGCCTTTTCGAGATCAGAAACGGCGACATGACGACGCTGGCGCATGTCGGCGCAGTCGATGCTCCTGAATTCAAGGCCATGATCTCGACGACCGAGGCGTTGAAGCCGATTTCCGACAAGTCGAAGGGGCTCGTCACCCGCGTTTCCGATAGCAGCGGCGCGATCAGCATCCCGCCGATCCTGCCGGTTCGCGGCCAGATCCGCGTTGCCGACGACGACCGCATGCAGATCCACCTTACCAACGAAACGGTGCTGAAGGGCATCAACACCCTGCCGCTGTTTGCCGGTTTCGCCGGTGTCGGCATTCTGCTGCTTGCCTTTGGCGCCATGTGGTGGCGCGAAGGGCGTTAGCGGCATGGCCGAGTTTGAAGTGACCGGCTCGCCCGCCGCCGATGATCTCAGCACGATCGGCGACGCGCTATCAGCCTTCAACGTCCATGACGTCGGCCCAGCCGAACGGCAACCGCTCGCGGTTCTCATTCGAGATACCGACGGGAACGTCACCGGTGGCCTGTCCGGCTATACCGCCTGGGGATGGCTCTTCACGCAGTTGCTGTACATTCCCGACAAGGAACGCGGCAAGGGCATGGCCGGCAAGATCCTTGCTTTGGCGGAAGAGGAAGCAGCGGCACGTGGCTGCCATGGGGCTTGGATCGACACCTTCAATCCGCTAGCCCTGCGAGCGTATCAACGGCAAGGCTACGAGATATTCGGCGAACTACCAGAGTTTCCGAAAGGCCGTACCCGCACGTTTCTGCGCAAGATGCTCTAGCTGAGCGCCGCCTGGCGTGTTTCAATATCGATCGCCGTTGCCGCAAAGGCCGCCACGACCAGCAGGCCCGCAAACAGGCCGATGGCCAGACCGAACCCACCCGTGACGATGAACGCCATCAGGGATGGAGCCAGCAGTCCGCCAAGGCGGGCCATCGCCCCCGCAGCGCCCATGCCTGTCGCCCGTGAGGCGGTGGGATAGAGTTCCGGGGTGTAGGCATAGAGCGCGCCCCACGTCCCGAGTAGCGCAAAACTCATGACCAGCAGCGACGCGCCGATCAGTATGTCGTCAGGAGAAACCACGAAGAGCAGGCAACCAAGCGCAGACAGCAGGCAGAAACCGATCAAGGTCGGCCTGCGACCCCAAGCCTCGACCCCGTAGGCGGCAAGTACATAGCCCGGGATCTGAGCCAGGGCGACGAAGACCAGAAAGCCGTATCCGCGGACGAAGCCGAACCCATCGCTGGCCAGCTTCGCCGGCATCCAGGTGAAGACCCCGTAGTAGGAAACGGAAACCAGGAACCAGATCGTCAGGATCAGTACACTTCGGCGACGAAGCTCGTCGGAGAAGATGCCCTCAGCCACCTGCGACGACGCGACGATTTGATCCTCGGGCAGCAGTGGTGCTTTCCGGTGCAGCGCCAGCATTCGGTTGACGATCACCTTGGCCTCGCCCGCCCGCCCGGTCCGCAGCAGGTAGAGTGGCGATTCAGGAACGAAGAAGCGCAGTGTCAGGCCCAGCAGCGCCGGAACTGCGGTGACGGCGAAAATGTAGCGCCAGGTATCGGCTACCCCGGCGACGCTCGCAGCCCAGGCAGCCAGTGCGACGATCAGCGTGCCGACCGCCCAGAAGCCTTCCAACGCCACCAGCCAGCGGCCACGGCTCTTGGCGGGCAGGAACTCCGCCATCATCGCATAGTCGACAGGCAACGTGCCACCGACCGCCACTCCTGTCAGGAAACGCAGCACGAGCAGGCTGGCAAAGCTGGGAGCGAAGATGGAAAGGGTGCCGAAAAGCGCATCGCAGGCAACAGTGGTGATCAGGACCCGACGCCGCCCGACCTTGTCGGCCATGCGCCCAAAGGCGACAGCGCCGATGAGCATGCCGAGAAAGAACAGCGTACCTGTCTGCAGGGCTTGCGGAACAGTCAACCCGAAGGTGGCCGCGATCGAGGCTGCCGTAAAGCCGACGGCGAGGACCTGCATCGCGTCCGCTGTCCAGACAAGACCGAAGATGCCGATCAGGCGCCACTGGAAGGGCCCGGTGCCGGCGCGATCCAGCGCCTCGTCCATGGAAACGTTGCTCATGCTACCTCTCAAGCCGCTGAAAAATCACGCGAAGCGTGTCTCAGGCCTATGGCTCTCAATACCGCATGCAACCTATTTTCGCCAGCCGATAGTTCCCTTCAGCCTGCTATGCGCATCCTCGACAAGCGGCACGACCAGCACGCGAGACGGATCAACGGGACCGGGAAACGTGATCGCGTTGTGGGCCACCCGCTCGAAGCCGAGGGGGCAGTAGTAAGGCGGATCGCCGACGAGGATGACCGCTTCCGATCCCTTGCGACGCGCGGCGTCGATGGCAATCCGGACGAGTTCCCGGCCGATGCCGCGACCCTTGTGCGACGGCCGTACTGCAAGCGGCCCAAGCAGGTGCCCATTCACCGAGCCGGCCTGAACAGCCGTCATGCGCACAGATGCAATGGTCTCGCCATCATCGGCGCAAATGAAGGAGAGCGAGAGATCGTGCGGCCCCTGCTCGCGGATCCGGGCGGCCGCACGCGTATGCCGGCCAGGGCCGAATGCTTCTTCGTTGATGTGTTCGATAGCAGCGTCGTGCGACGCATCCTCAGTGAGGTAGACCAGATCGTGCTTGTGCATGATGAGACGGAAACCGGATAGACAGAGTTGATGGATCTCGAGCACGCCGTCAGGCGTTCGGGAGCATCAGCGTCGTCGCAGGTTTCTCGGTGCAAACATCAAATCGGTTTCCAGAAATGTGAAATCGCCGATAGCAGGAAAAATTTCAGTCGTCCAATGGAAATTTAGAAAGCGACGGCGCGGCGTGACGCAGTGTTCAATCTTTACCGCCCTGCAAATCGCCAGGACGTGGGATATGTTCGAGCCAAGGAAAATTTGAAGGATCACAATATGGGCATGCTGGTTGATGGCGTCTGGCATGACGTCTGGTACGACACGAAGGAAACCAAGGGGCACTTCAAGCGCACCGCCTCGCAGTTTCGGAACTGGATTACAGCGGACGGAGCGGCTGGCCCGTCCGGAACGGGTGGTTTCAAGGCAGAGGCAGACCGCTACCACCTTTATGTCTCGCTGGCGTGCCCGTGGGCGCATCGGACCCTGATCTTCCGCAAGCTGAAGAAGCTCGAAAACCTCATCAGCGTTTCGGTCGTCGATCCGCTGATGCTTTCGAAGGGCTGGGAATTCAAGATCGGCGACGGCGCCACCGGCGACCATCTCTTCGACGCCAAGACGCTATACGAAATCTACATGAAGGCCGACCCGCACTATTCCGGCCGGGTGACCGTTCCGGTCTTGTGGGACAAGAAGACCAACACGATCATCAACAACGAGTCCTCCGAAATCATCCGGATGTTCAACAGCGCCTTCGATCATCTGACGGGCTCGACCGCCGATTTCTACCCGAACGACCTGCACGCCGATATCGATGAGCTCAACGCTGTCGTCTACGACACCGTCAACAACGGCGTCTACAAGGCCGGCTTTGCCACGACACAGGAAGCCTATGGCGAAAATGTCGTCAGGCTCTTCGAAACGCTGGACATGCTGGAAGACCGTCTCGGCAAGGGTCGTTATCTCTTCGGCGATCGACTGACCGAGGCCGATTGGCGGCTGTTCACGACTTTGGTGCGCTTCGATGCTGTCTATGTCGGCCACTTCAAGTGCAACATTCGCCGCATCGACGACTACCCCAATCTGTCGGCCTATCTGCGCGATCTCTATCAGACGCCGGGCGTCAAGGAGACGGTCAACTTCCGCCACATCAAGGACCACTATTACCGCAGCCACAAGACGATCAATCCGACCGGCATCGTGCCTGTCGGCCCGGCACTGGATCTCGATCGCCCGCATGGCCGTGCCCTACTGGCAGCGGCCTAGCCCTGCGCTCTACCACACGTGGGCGGGCTCCCGCTCGCCCGCGAGTTCAGCCAGACGACGACGCGTCGCGTCCGTTGTGCCCACTGGCAGATCATCGATCGCGAAGAAGCCGCACTCGACGATTTCCCGGTCTGGCGGGCGCGGTGCCGTCTGCTCAACCTGCGTCTTATAGAAAAGGACATGATCGCGGCGGCTGGCCGCCGTATTGAAATAGATGTGGAAGAGCTCCGGCCGTCCGAGGATGCGCAAATTCCCTTCCTCGCGAAGCTCTTTGATCAAGGCTTCCTCGGCAGTCTCATTGCGCTCCAGCCCGCCGCCAGGCATGTGCCAGCCCGGCAGGTAGCTGTGCCGCACGAGAAAGATACGACCCGCCGAATCGAAGCAGGCGGCCCGCACGCCCATCGTCATTCCGCGCGCAACCGCGAAATACATATGCACGATGCGCATCAGCACTCGCGATTGCCAGGGGCGTATGGTTCTGGTCACGCTTTTTCCAATTCCGCTAATCCGTTCAAGCAGATGTGTTTGAATTGCAGACTGACTGGGCTATGTGTCGTCGCATGTTCAAGCTCGCACACATCTCCGATATCCATCTCGGCCCTCTTCCTCGCCTTTCGGTCCGCGAGCTCTTTTCCAAACGCATTACCGGCTTTGTGAACTGGCATCGCAACAGGAGCAAGCACCTTTTCGGTAGCACGCTCGATCTGCTGCTCGATGACATACACGCGAAGCAAGCCGATCATTTGGCGGTTACCGGCGATCTCGTGAACCTCGCAAGCGGACTGGAGATCCGAGCCGCAGCCGCTTGGCTGAAAGAACTCGGTGATCCCGAAGACAATTCAGTCGTGCCGGGAAACCACGATGCCTACGTGCCCGGCGCCTACGAAAAGTCGGTGCGCGCATGGTACGACAATGTGCGCGGTGACCTCGCTCCAGCCGAATGGCAGGAAAATCGCCACGTCTTTCCCTATCTTCGCGTTCGCGGCAAGGTCGCGATCGTCGGCTGTTCGACGGCGGTCGCGACGCCCCCTTTCGCGGCCAGCGGCTTCTTCGGCGAGCGCCAGGCCCGCGATACGGTGAACATGCTGCGTGCCGCTGGCGAGGCCGGCTTGTTTCGCGTCGTGATGATCCACCATCCGCCGATCCGCGGCGCGACCTCCTTCCACAAGCGGATGATCGGCATCCGCCGCTTCGGCGCCGTGATCTCCACCGGCGGTGCAGAACTGGTGCTCCACGGCCATACCCATTTGAACACGCTGCACTGGCTGCGCGGCCAGACTGGTCCGGTTCCCGTCGTCGGTATCGCCTCTGCATCGCAGGGGCCCGGCGGGCTGAAACCCCGTGCCGGCTACAACCTCTTCTCGATCGATGGCGCACCGGGTGCTTGGGAGCTGACCGGGGAACGGTTCAGCATCAACTCCATGGGCGATGGCGTGTGCAGCGAAAGCGTCGATATTTTCAAGGCTTAGCGCCGTTTTTGGATTCATCTTCTTCGCCAAGCTGATTCAGGAATTCAAGATGACGATATCTTGAATTTGGCAAAGCATCCGAGGTCTTGGCAATTGGCGATTGCCACGTAAACTTGTCGCCTCGGCAGCACCAATTCACGGAGTTATTGCATGCCCATGGCGTCGATCAGTCTTCGCAGTCTGGCTTTGGCCGGCTCGCTTGCCCTCGCAGTCTCCTCATCCGCCCTTGCCATCGGCGACGAAAGCGACGAAACCAAGCCGCCGCCAAAGACCGAAACGACGACAAAATGTGCCGGCGGCAAGGTTTGGGATGCGAAGCGCAAGGAATGCGTGGTCCCGAAGAAGAATTCGTTCAACGACGATGAACTCTACAAGGCTGCCCGCGAATTTGCCTATGCCGGTCAATACGACAACGCCCTGACGGTGCTTCAGCTTGCCAGGAACCAGAACGATCCGCGCATCCTGAACTATCTCGGCTATGCCAACCGCAAGGCGGGCAGAATGGAGCTGGGGATGTCGTATTACCGCAAGGCGCTGCAGGCGGACGAGAATTATATTCTGGCACGGTCATATATGGGACAAGCTTTGGTGGAACAGGGTGACGTGCAGGGAGCGCGCGTCCAGCTCGTCGAGATCCGGGATCGGGGCGGCGAGCAGACCTGGGCCTATCGCTCGCTGCTGCAGGCACTGAATGGTTATCGTACATACTGACGTTGATCCGAGCCGAGCCTAATGAAGAAAAGCTTTGAGAACCCGTGGGATAGGCCGCCGGATGCTTGCGAAGCATCCGGTACTTGTTTCATAAAGGACACAGAAGCAATATAAATCGATATGCTGCTGGGCGCTCTCGCCGACCGCCCAAGCATTACCTGGAAAGACTATGCGTCAACCCGTGACGACCATCGATATCAGACGCGACCTGGTGGGCCTTCTGCCCCGGCTGCGGCGTTTCGCGATGACCCTTGCAGGTGACGCAGCGAGTGCGGACGAACTCGCACAAGTGGCGTGTGAGCGCGCCATCGCCAAGAGCGGACAATGGAATGGCGAAGGCCGCCTGGAAAGCTGGGTCTACGCCCTCGCCCGCCAACATTGGACGGACGAGCATCGGCGTCGGAAGCCGCACCCCACTCCCAGGGGCAATGTCACCGATATCCGGGAAGCGAACCGCGATCGCACCTCGCTTGTCAATCCCGATGTCATCCACCGCATGATCGCCGACATGCCGGAAGGCACATCCAGCGCCTTTTTGCTGGTTGTTGTCGAAGGGCACAGCTATCAGCAGGCCGCCGACATCATGGGTGTCACCATCAACATCGTCGTATCCCAGCTTGCCGCGGCGAGACTGCATTTCGCCAGTGTCGCGGACAACTATCCTCACAGGTACTGAATTGCTCGATTTCAAGAAACTGCCGCTCGATGCTCAGCTAGCCGCCCTGCTGGATGGCGAGACGACGCCCGAACAGAAGCATGAGCTTGAGCAGCGCCTGGCCACCGACGAGGGTGCCAAGCGGCTCTACGACAAGCTGCGACACGGCGCCGACTTCGGAAAGCACCGCCTCGACGACGTTCTCAGGGAGCCGGTTCCACTCGCCCTCGTGCGGTCGATCAAGAGCGCGCAGCCACCAAAGGCTCCGGTTGCACCGCGCGTTTCGCGGCCCTCCTTCAAACTTGCGCCGATCGGCCCACAGGCTCTTGCGGCTGCAATCGTCCTCCTCATTGCCGGCTGTGGCATCGGCTTCTTCGCCGCCGGCAGCATGAGCACCATGCAATCGCCTGCCGCGACAACGATGGAAGCCATTCCTGACTCCAACGAGTGGCTGACCGACGTCATCGCCAACCAGCGGCTTATCGCCCGCCAGCCCCGTCATATTTTCGAGGTTCCGTCGACCCAGGCAGAGGAAATTTCTACCTGGCTGACCTCAACGGTCGGCGTCGCGTTCCGTGTCCCTGACCTGTCGGAACAGGGCTGGACCTTCCAGGGTGCCCGCGTCTTCATCGGCGACAGCAGGCCGGTCGGCCAACTCGTCTACACCAGCTCCGATGGCGACCTGGCTTCCATCTGCTTCCGCAAGGACAACCTGCCTTCCGAGGCAGACGATTTCAAGGAAACGATCAAGGACGAGATCGGCGTCGTTTCCTGGCACAATGCCGGCACATCCTATGTGCTCGTTGGCCCGTCGTCGGAAGCCTCGCTTGGCCAGCTCGCCATGCAGGTCGCTACATCGATCTGAGCCTTTCAGGGTTGAATTGAAAAGCTTTAGGACATCAGGACCACCTTCCCCGTTGCCATGCGGCTTTCGATCGCCCGATACGCCTCCGCTGCGCCGTGAAGCGGAAACTGGCGCCCGGGTAAGAGCCTCAGCTCCCCGGAAGCGGCCAGTTCGAAGAGCGACTGGAGATCGGGAACAAGACTTGCTCCCAGCAACGGCAGAAGCGCAAGGCCTCTCAGCGACTGGTTCTTGTCGAGCATGCGGGTAATGTCCTCGGCTGTGGCTGCGAACCGGCCGAGCGCCGCAAAGACAAGTTCGCCGCCATCCGCGAGAACCGCGAGCGACGCACGCGTCATGTCGCCACCAATCGTGTCGTAAACAACGTCCGGGCGGGGGCCAGCTAAAGACGTTTCCCAGCCGGGGGCGCTATAGTCTATAGCCAGATTAGCCCCCATCTCCAGCGCCAGCGATCGCTTTGCTGCGCTCACTGCCGTCGCGATCACGCGCCGAGCACCACGACGCCTGGCAAGCTGGGTCAGCAAGTGAACCCACGCCACCTGCCGCGGCATGAACAAGGACCGTTTTGCCCATCAGCGAGCTTTGCTGGACCATATGCAATGCTGTCAGTCCCTGCACCACCAGGGCAGTTGCGCCGGAAAAGGGGAGCCTATCGGGTATAGGCACGGCATATCCTGCGTCGACCGCCACATATTCGGCGTATCCGCCTCCGCGACCGAGGGCAAAGAGCGGCACGGCAACTCGCGTCCCAAGCCGAGTGCCGTCGACGCCTTCACCCACTTTCTCGACCACTCCGGCAACTTCGACGCCCGGCAGCATCGGCAATAGAGGCGTCACCGCGTAGCGGTCAGCGCGCATCAAGACTTCAAAGAAATTGACGCCTACGGCGTGAACCCTAACGAGCACTTCGCCGGCCTGCAGTTCGGGCACCGGCAGCTCAACACAGGTCAAGACCTCGGGCGAACCGAAATGGTCGTAGCGGATGGCTTTCATAGCAAACCTCACGTTTGAATTGGCGTGAGATGCGCCTTAGCAATAAGCTGCGCTGCCAAAATACAGAGAATTTGGTGCTACACCCACCAGGAGGTGACCATGACCGCTCCGATCAAGAAGCTGGCCAGATTGCCTGTCGAGCGGGCGCTCAAGGTGATAGCCGGACGCTGGAAGCCCATCATCCTTTATTATGTCTTCGATGGCCCGAAGCGCCTGTCGGAGCTCAAGCGGATGTTGCCAAAGATCACCCAAAAGGTGCTGATCCAGCAGCTGCGCGAGATGGAGAAGCATGGTCTGGTGACCCGGCAGATCTTCGCAGAGGTACCTGCACGCGTCGAATATTCGGCAACTGAGGTGGGTTTGGAGTTGGAACCGGTTCTGCTGGCGCTCTGCAAATGGGGTCAGAAACATGCCGAAGCACAGGACGAGGCAAACGATATCGCGGACTGCATCGTGCGGCCACGCAACCGGGCACGGCTGGCTGCCTGAGCCGGATAAAGTGCGCAGCAGAATACTCCGCTGCGCTGATTTCGTCAGGCCTTTCCGGCCCGCACCTCAAGCACGCGGTTCGCAGCCGAGACGATCGCCTCCAGCGACGCCCCGACAATGTTCGTGCTGATGCCGGCGCCAAAGAGCTTGCCGCTAGGATAGGACGTCTCGACGTAGGAGATCGCGGCAGCGTTCGAACCGTGCTGCAGCGAATGCTCCGAATAATCCTCGACCGACATCTCGATGCCGAGATAGTGCGAGAGCGCGTTGATAAAGCCGTCGACCGGGCCGTTGCCCCTGCCCTCGATATGCTTCGTCTCGCCGTTATCAGTGATTTCGGCGGCAACGATGCGTTGCCCCTTGCGCTCGGGATCGGCATAGGTGTGGTGCTCAACAAACTTGATGCGGCCTTGCGGCTGCGTCACGTAGCGCTCGACGAAACGGTCGTAGATCCGCTTCGACGGCAATTCCTTGCCTTCTTCATCGGTGATCCGCTGAATGTCTTCGCGGAATTCGACCTGCAGGTTACGCGGCAGATTGAGCCCGTAGTCCTGCTGCAAGATATAGGCGATGCCACCCTTGCCGGACTGCGAGTTGATGCGAATGATCGCCTCGTAGGAGCGACCGACGTCCTGCGGATCGATTGGCAGGTAAGGCACTTCCCACACTGGATGGTTGGCGACCTTGATCGCCTTCATGCCCTTGTTGATCGCATCCTGGTGCGAGCCGGAGAAGGCTGTATAGACCAGTTCGCCGACATAGGGGTGGCGCTCGCCGATCGGCATCTGGTTCGAATATTCGAAGACTTCCTTCATCCGCACGATATCAGAGCAGTCGATCTCGGGGTCGACGCCCTGCGTGAACATGTTCAGCGCCATGGTGACGACGTCGACGTTGCCGGTGCGCTCGCCATTACCGAAGAGCGTGCCTTCAACGCGGTCGGCGCCCGCCAGCAGGGCCAGTTCGGCGGCGGCGATGCCGGTGCCGCGGTCGTTGTGCGGATGCAGCGAAATGATCAGGTTTTCGCGGTTGTCGAGATTGCGGCACATCCACTCGATCTGGTCGGCATAGACGTTCGGCGTCGCCATTTCGACGGTCGACGGCAGGTTGATGATCAGCTTGTTATCGGGCGTCGGCTTCATCACCTCGATAACGGCGTTGCAGATGTCCAGCGCCACGTCGAGCTCGGTGCCGGTGAAGCTCTCCGGCGAATATTCGAAACGATAGCCGCCGCCGGCCTTCGCCGCCATGTCGGAGATCATCTTTGCCGCATCGACGGCGATTTGCTTGATGCCGTGGACGTCCTTGCCGAACACCACGCGACGCTGCAACTCGCTGGTGGAGTTGTAAAAGTGAACGATCGGGCGGTTCGCGCCTTCAAGCGCCTCGAAGGTGCGGGTGATCAGCTCCGGACGGCACTGCACCAGCACCTGCAGCGAGACGTCGTCGGGCACATTGCCCTGCTCGACGCACCAGCGCGCGAAATCGAAGTCGGTCTGCGACGCGGACGGGAAACCGATCTCGATTTCCTTGAAGCCCATGTCGAGCAGCAGCTGGAACATGCGGGCCTTGCGGTCGTGGCCCATCGGATCGACCAGCGCCTGATTGCCGTCGCGCAGATCGACCGAACACCAGATCGGCGCCTTGGTCAGCGTCTTCGACGGCCACGTACGGTCAGGGATATTTACCTGCGGATAGGCGCGATACTTGATCGCCGCCTCGGGCATGCCTTTGGTTTGGGAGCGGGTGTTCGTGTCCATGTCTTCTCTTCCTCTTCCCGTCATCTGGCCAGCCGCGTCGTAGCGTATTGGGTCTGGCTTGGCGATGACGAATCCGGTGCGAAAGCATCCGGCTGATCAGTTTTCGGGATTGGTCACGAGGAGCGATGGCCTGGGCGGGCTTTCGGCCGCCGGGCGCTCCTCAACGGACCCGGCAACCGCGCGTAAGGCCGAGGAGAAGAAGCGAGGTAAGGGCACGCGTGTTGTCACGGAGCGCGATGCGCCCGCGAGCAACCTGCTCAGAAATCGTGATGCCCGTGTTCTTCATGGTCGCGCTTATAGCCGGGGTACAAAAAACTGGCAATCCCTCCGTCTATTTTTTCGCCGCTTGCACGATACGTGACAGGGCCAGCATCAGCCCTCCGGCGAGCAATCCCCAGAATGCGCCCGAGATTCCTCCGAAGGAAACGCCCGATGCCGTCACCAGGAACGTGATGGCTGCCGCCTCCCGCGAGTCCTGTGCCTGGAAGGCCGACATGGCGGAACTGGAAAACGCCCCGACCAGTGCGAGACCGGCCACTGCCTGGATCAGGATCGGCGGCGCCAAGGCAACGAACGTCGTCACCGCGCCTGCCAGCAGGCCGAGAATAACGTAGGAGATGCCTGAGACGAGGACAGCCCAATAGCGTCGCGCGGGATCGGGGTGCGCGTCTTGGCCGGCGCACATCGCGGCGGTAATCGCCGCGAGATTCACCGCATGGCCGCCGAATGGCGCCGAGACTATCGAGAACAGTCCGGTCACGGAAAAAAGCGGCCCGGGCTTCGGCGCATAGCCGCTCACCTTCAAGACGGCGATGCCGGGAATGTTCTGCGACGCCATGGTGACGATGAAAAGCGGCAGGGCGATGGAGATGAAAGCCGGCAAGTTGAAGACGGGCATAACGAACTCGACGGGCGGCCGCAGCGCTTGTTCGATCGAGCCGAGCGCTCCATCGGGAATGTCCACGCCAAAGGCAACCACCAGCACAAAGGCTGCGAGCGCCGCAGGCACTGCCCAGAGCCGCTTGAACGCGCCGACGACAATCCACGCCAGCGCTATCGGCAAGCCTAGCAACGCATTGAAACTGATCGCCCTAACCGGGGCAAAACACAAGCCGATCAGAACGCCAGCGAGCATTGCATTGGCCAGAGGCGCCGGAATGGCGGCCACCGCCCGGCCGAGCGGCTTGAACAGGCCGGCGATGACGATCAGCACCGCGCAAATCAGAAACGCACCGACCGCCGCATTGAACCCACCCTCAACCACACCGGTACTTGCAAGCAGCGCCCCACCCGGCGTCGACCAAGCAATGCTGATGGGCAGCCGCGTCACGCTGCTGAGCAAGATCGCACAGAGCCCCAGCGCGATCGACAGCGCCATAAGACCCGACGCCGCCTGCGCATCCGTCGCGCCGACACTCTGCAGGCCGTGCAGGACAACGGCAAACGAACTGGCAAATCCCACGAAGGTGGTGAGGATGCCCATGAACAGGGCCTGGATGGAAAAATCTTTGAGCATCGCGGGACTCGAGCAGCGGAAAGTCCGCATGGAGCACGAGGGAACGCGGCGAGGCAAGGGCAGAAAGAGCCGATATGGTTCTGCTTCCTGCTAGCGCGTTGTCTGGCGGGCCCGATGGCCAACAGAGCTCGCTCAGGCTAGCCACATCAAAGGGTCACGACGCATCAGACCACAAAAAAGCGCCCTCACCCGCTGTCTGGCAGGCAAGGGCGCTTCTCATAGCTCAAAATCAGATCTCGGCCTGCGACGTGATGATGCGCGAGACGAGGCCGTAAGCCTTCGCTTCTTCAGCAGACAGCCAATAGTCGCGGTCGGTGTCGGCAGCGATCTTCTCGTAGGGTTGGCCGGTGGCTTCAGCCATGATCTTGTTCAGGCGCTCGTTCATCTTGATGATTTCACGAGCCTGGATCTCGATATCGGAAGCCATGCCGCGCGTGCCGCCGGACGGTTGGTGCAGCAGGAAGCGCGTGTTCGGCAAGCAAAGGCGCTGTTCCTTCGGAGCCGCGACATAGATCAGCGCGCCGGCGGATGCGACCCAGCCGGTTCCGATCATCCAGACTTTCGGCTTGATGAACTTGATCATGTCATGGATCGAATCGCCGGATTCGACATGGCCGCCGGGCGAGTTGACGTAGATGCGAATATCGTCGTCATTGGCCGCGGCAAGCGCCACGAGCTGCGTGCAGACCTTCTGCGCGAGTTCCTGCGTAATCGGCCCGTAGATGAAGATCGAACGCGACTTAAAAAGGTTCGCCTCCGTTTCCTTGCCGAGCGGCAGTTCCTTCGTCTTGTCGTCCTGTTCTTCTTCTTCGTACATTCGAACCTCTCTTACGT
The DNA here is from genome assembly GCF_000377185.1 of Rhizobium sp. 42MFCr.1. Classification (NCBI taxonomy): domain Bacteria; kingdom Pseudomonadati; phylum Pseudomonadota; class Alphaproteobacteria; order Hyphomicrobiales; family Rhizobiaceae; genus Rhizobium; species Rhizobium sp. 42MFCr.1. The sequence goes on along the minus strand of NZ_KB897831.1, from coordinate 100,614 downwards.
CCAATTCGGTTCACCGCACATAGTGCGACTCCATGCGTAAAACAATGCGGGAAAAAGACAAGCCACGGAACGGGTGAAGATATGGTGGCAGCCGGGCCGGGTTACGGCGATGTAACTTAGCGCGGCTTTGAAAAGTCGGAATCGGTTCCTACGTCATCCCTAGGCGCAAATCGCCAGCAACAAAGGAGACCGGCCATGTCACCTGAAGAACGCCAATTGCTGACCGCCCTTTTCGAGCGCGTCCGCACCGCATCGGCAACGCCGCGTGACCATGACGCCGAAGCGCTGATCGATCAGGGAACGCGCGAGCAGCCTTATGCCACCTATTATCTTGCGCAAGCCGTGATCGTGCAAGAGAAGGGCCTGGAAGCGGCAGCCAACCACATCAAGCAGTTGGAGGAGCGCATTCGTCTGCTCGAGGCCGACCAAAGCGAATACCACAAGGCCGAACAGGGTGGCGGCTTCCTTAGCTCGATCTTCGGCAGCAGCCAGGCACCGCAGCAGCCGGCGGCGCCTCCGCCCTCCTCCGGTCCGTGGGGAAGCGCCCCGCGTCAGCAGATCCAGCAGGAGCGCGGCTTCGACACGTCACCTCGAGCCGTGCCGCAGCAGCCGACCGGCCCCTGGAGCTCACAGGCGGCGGCACCTTCCGCGGGCGGCAGCTTCCTGCAGGGCGCGCTCGGCACGGCGGCTGGCGTTGCGGGCGGCATGTTGCTTGCCAATTCGCTGAGCGGGATCTTCGGGAGCCACATGTCGTCGCTTGGCTGGGGTAGCCCGCATGCCGGCAACAATCCCTTCGGCAACGCGCCGACTGAAGAGACTGTCATCAACAACTATTTCAACAGCGACGGCGACAAGCAACAGGCATCGAATGATACCGGCAACGCACAACAAGTCGTCGACGATAATGACAACGATAACGACGATGCCAGTCTGCAGCAGGCCGCTTACGACGACAGCGACGACGATCAATCCGACAATGACGACAGCTTCGACGTCTGATCCGAGATCCGGCATCCGCCTAATCGGCCATTGGCCCCGAGTTTCCGTGGGCATGGCACCGCATCGATTGATAAGCCCCCGCCGGGCGGATAAGGTCCGCCGACATTGTCGAGCAGGCGGGCATCAGTGAAGATCCTTATCATCAGTCGGAAGGCCGAGGAGAAGAGACGACAGTTCCAGACGCAGCAGATGCGCAGACTTGGCCTCGATTTCAAGTTCCTGGATGCGTTCGAAGCCCGCGACCTTTCTGCAGAAGATTGCCAGAAGGCAGCAAACAGCTGGCCGAGCCCGACGCTGCGCGAAGACGTTGCCTGTTTCACCTCGCACAGGATCGCCTGGCAGATCATCATCGACCGCAACGAGCAGACGTTGATCCTCGAAGACGATGCGGTGCTTGCCGAAAGCTTTGCCGATGTACTCGCCAGCATTGAAGCGCGCGCCGAGGACGGCGACTGCGCCTACGATCTCGAATTCGCGCCGCGCCCGCATATCCTGGCAAGGACGCCCCTCTGGACCGACGGCATCTACAGGGCAACACGGGTGTTCCAGAACCGTGTCGGGACAGCAGGCTACGTCATCGGCCCGCGCACGGCAAAACGGATGCTCGAGGATACCAAGATTTACGGCCTCCTCGATGCCTATATGTGGCATCGCGCTTGGCTGAAGGCCTACCAGATCGAACCGGCGCCGGTCATCCAGATGCAGTTCCTGGACGGCAGCGCCGACAAGACGGCTTTCGTACGCAGGTCGATCGACCGCGCCTTCACCCCCCGGAGCAAGCTGCGCAAGAACCTCATGCGGCTCTGCCTCGAGGGCATCAAGACGAGAAACCTGATCCGGGGCTGGCTCGGCGGCGAGAAGCGCCCGCTGCGGATGGATCGCGCAAGCTTCCCGCTCGATCCCACCAAATCAGGCGACTGATACGACGGCGATACGAGACGATCGCCACCGACTCTTTTCAAATCATCAGCCGCGGCCGCGATAGGTTGCGACACCCTGGTCGGGCAGCCACACGCCCTCCGGCGGCTTGCCGGTCTGCCAGAAGACGTCGATCGGAATACCACCGCGCGGATACCAGTAGGCGCCAATTCGAAGCCACTTCGGGTCGAGCAATTCGACAAGCCGCTTGGCGATATAGACCGAGCAATCCTCGTGGAATGCACCATGGTTGCGGAAAGCATGCAGGAAGAGCTTCAGCGACTTCGATTCCACCAGCCATTCGTTCGGGATGTAATCGATCACGATGTGGGCGAAATCGGGCTGGCCCGTCATCGGGCAGAGCGACGTGAATTCCGGTGCTGTGAAGCGGACGACATAGTCGGTGCCGGCATGACTCGACGGCACCTTCTCAAGAACCGCCTCTTCGGGTGATTTCGGAGATTCCGTCTGGCTACCCAGCATGGACAGGTTGGATACGTCTGTTGTGGGCATTCAAGCCTCCTTGATGACTTTGACGCGGATGCCATGAGCCTTTTCGCCCTCCGGCTCCACGTGAATGGCGATGCTGGAGCCCCGATGCGCTGCACGGATGGCATCTTCAAGGCGATCGCAGATATCGTGCGCCTGCCTTACAGACATGGCTGCCGGCACGACAAGATGAAAATCGACAAAGGTGACCGCGCCCGCGCGGCGCGTCTTCAGATCGTGCACGCCGATCGAGCCGGCGGCATGGGTGGCAATCGCCTGCTTGATCGCCTCCTCCTCCTCGGATGTGACAGCCTGATCCATCAGGCCACCGATCGAATTCGAGATCACCTTCCAGCCCTGATAAAGAATGTTGACGGCAACCAGAATGGCAAGCACAGGGTCGAAGATTGCATAGCCGGTGGCCAGCGCCAGAAGCAGGCCGATAAGAACGCCGACCGAAGTGAAGACGTCAGACATGATATGCTGGCCATCCGCCGTCAGCGCTGCCGAGCGATACTTGTGCCCGGTCCTGATCAGGATCTGCGCCCAGACGGCATTGATTACGCCGGCGACGAAGTTGATCGCAAGACCGAGCGCCGGCGCATCCAGCATCTGGGGATCGAAGAGATGCCCAATCGCCTCGTTGACGATCAAGAGCGCCGCCACGACGATCAACGCGCCCTCGGTTACGGCCGAAAGATATTCCGCTTTATGATGACCGAACGGATGATCGTGGTCGGCCGGTTTCTGCGCATAGCGGATGACGAAGAAGGCGATGAAGGCGGCAACGACGTTGACCGTCGATTCCAGCCCGTCCGACAGCAATGCCACCGAACCGGTTATCCACCATGCAAGCATCTTCAGGCCCATCACGCCGAACGACATCGGGATGCCCCAGAGCGCCAACCGCCGAACCGTAAGATTGCCCTTCTCGTCCATCTTCATCCCCTGCGCAGACATCGGTGCGGATGCGAATGAATTGCAGAAACCAACCTATCCAAACGCAAAACCGCCCGCGCGAAAATCGCACAGGCGGCCAATGGGGTTCATATGGGCGAAGCGGTACCGTTTGTCAAAGGTCAAGGTCACAAAACCAGGCCCCTTACCAGACGCTCGGCTTGGAAAAAGCGCCTGGAGCTGAACCTTAGGGTCGTCAAGCGTCGAGACTGACCGACGCTTGACGCCGTCTCATCATCCGGCCGGACAGGCGGCTCCCGTGTCGACCCAGGCCTTGATCAACTCACCGAACTCCGCCTGGGTGCCCGGCGCGGGCTCGCGGCCCTCCCCGGGGTTCCAGCCCCAGCCGACGAGGCTGTCATGGGACATGTGCTCGACGATCTTGCTCAGATCCCTGCCGCCGTTGCGTGCCGGGTCCTTGAGCTGCTGACAGATTTCGCCGAGCGACTTGCCCACCCACGCCATTTCGATCGGCGCCAGATGCCAGGCCGGATTGCCGGGAATGCTCTCCAACGTCGGCGATTGCCCCACGACAGTGGCATTGTCCGCGCCGTGACAGGTATTGCACATCATGCCGGGCACACCCATTCCGCCATCGCCGCGGGTCACCGGCGGCTGATGCGGATGCATCGCCATCGTCTGCAGCGGCCTGTCGCCCGCCGGATGGCAGTTCAGACATCGGGGATGCTCGATCACTTTGCTTGCCTCTTCGAAGAGAGCGACCGAGCGCGCCTTCTGATCGGCGATCGACGAAAAGGATGCCGCGGGCTTGAGTGTCGACATGTCGGACGCGGGCGCCGTCTGCGCCAGAGCCATGAACGAGGCGGGCAAAGCCGCAAGAAGGGAGAGGCCGCCTGCTGCGCAGGCGAGTGCTAGTCTGCTTTTCATCTCCGCCTCCCTCAGCTCGTCGCCACGGCAACGATCGGAAGGCTGCGAACCGGCGCACCGGTCAGTCGCCGCCAGGCATTCGCCGTCGCGGGTCCGACGGGCGGTACGCCTGGCTCCCCGACACCCGTAGGCGGCGCATCGGATTTGATAACGGCGACCTCGACATCCGGCATCTCATTGATCCGGATCGACCGATAGTCGTGGAAGTTCGACTGCATGATCGCGCCGCCCTCCCCAAGCGTCACGGCATCGAACAGCACCGCGCCGAGACCATAGCCGATGCCGCCTTCCATTTGTGCCTTGATGACGTTCGGGTTGATCGCCACGCCGCAATCGACCGCACACCAGACCTTGTGGACACGAGGCACGCCATCGGTCCCAGCCGAGACTTCGACCACCTGGCCGACATAGGTGTTGAAGCTCTTGACCACTGCCACGCCGCGCTCTCTGCCTTCGGGGACCTTCCCTCCCCAATCGGCAAGCTCGGCGGCCTTGTTCAACACGCCCGCGTAACGCGGGTCCTCCTTCAACTGCTGGAGCCGCCCCAGAACCGGATCCTTGCCAGCCATCTGGAACAGTTCGTCGAGGAAAGTCTCGACCGCAAATCCGGTATGCGTATGCCCGACCGACCGCCACCACAGCGGCGGGATCGACAGGTTCACATTATGCGACACCACTCGCAGGTTCGGCACGTCGTAGGGCAGGTCCGAGGCCCCTTCGACCGAAGTGCTGTCGAGATCCGCCTTGGCCAAGATCGATTGGCCGACGATCGCCTGATCCCAGGCGACGATGCGGCCATCCGCATCGATGGCGCCGCGCATCTTGTGAAGATACATCGGGCGGTAATAGCCGCCGCGAATATCGTCCTCGCGCGTCCACATGTGCTTGACCGGACGCGACTGGTCGGTCGCCGCAAAGACTGCCGCCGCCTCCTGCATATAGGGCGAACCAAACTGCGCCTTGCGCCCGAAGCTGCCGCCGGTGATCTGGGTATTCAGCCGGACCTTCGACGGGTCAAGCCCGACGATCTTCGCCGCCGTCGCCTTGTCCATTCCGGGAAACTGCGCACCATTATAGACGTCGAGACTTCCATCCGCCGCCTTGATGAAGACCGCGTCGAGAGGCTCCATCGGGGCATGGGCAAGGAACGGAAAGATGATCTGGGCCTCCAGTATCTTCAGATTTGCATCGCCGAAGGCTTTTTCGACGTCGCCTTTCTCAGATGCCACGATGCCCTTTTCGCTCAGCGCCTTGGCGTAGTCGGCAGAGAGTTGGTTGCTGGAGCGCGTTTCCGCCTTCGACAGATCCCACTCGACCTTCAGCACTGACCGGCCCTTCAGTGCGGCAAAGGTATTGTCGGCATAGACGGCAACTCCCTGCGGCAGCTGCTTGACATCGACCACGCCTTTTACCTTGCGGGCTTCACTGTCGTCGAAGGATTTGACCGCAGCTCCGAAATGATCTGGGTGAGCCACCACCGCGACAAGAAGATTGTCGGGCACGATGTCCAGCGTATAGATCGCCTGGCCATTGGTCTTGGAGAACGTGTCGAGTTTCGGCAATTCCTGACCGATAAGCGTGAAGTTCGCGGGGTCCTTGAGATTGACGTTAGACGGCGGCTTGATGCCCGCGGCTTGCGTTGCCAGCGCACCGAAGCCGCTCTCCTTGCCCGAACCGGCATGCTTGACGCGGCCCTTTTCGACCGTGATTTCGCTAGCCGGCACGTTCCATTCATCGGCGGCTGCCGCAACCAGCATGGCCCGTGCCGTTGCGCCCGCCTTGCGGAACTGCTCGTAGGAATTGGCGATGGATGACGAACCGCCGGTGCCCTGCAGGCCAAAGGCGAGGTTGGCATAGACCTTGTCGTCGGCGGGCGAATGCACGGCGCGCATCTGCCCCCAATCGGCATCCAACTCCTCGGCCACCAGCGTCGCGAGGCCAGTGAACGGCCCCTGCCCGAACTCGATATGCTTGGAAAGGATCGTCACCATATCGTCGGTGCCGATCCTGACGAAGGTGTTCAGCGTCACCAGCGAATCCGGGCCACCGGCCCGCACACCGCTTTCGGCGGCGAAGGCGGATACCTTCGGCATCAGCGCAAAGCCGATCACCAATCCACCCGTGCCCGCAAGAAAGGCGCGGCGCGTTGCTGAAATTTCCTGGATCGTCATGGCTCAACCCTCCATCGAAGCAGCGGCGTTGTGAATGGCCGCGCGTATCCGGTGGTAGGTGGCGCATCGACAGATATTCCCGGCCATGGCACCGTCGATATCCTCGTCGGTCGGCTTGGGAATGTTCTGCAGCAACGAGACGGCCGACATGATCTGGCCCGACTGACAGTAGCCGCATTGCGGCACGTCGATCGCGATCCAGGCGGTTTTCACAGCCTCCGCTTCTTTGCCTTCGACCCCTTCGATCGTAATGATCTCGGAGCCCTCAGCTGTCGAAATCGGGGTAATGCAGGAGCGACGCGTAAAGCCGTCCATGTGCACAGTGCAGGCGCCGCATTGGGCGACGCCGCAACCGTATTTCGTGCCTGTCAACCTTTCGAAATCGCGGATAACCCATAGCAGCGGCGTATCCGGATCGCCGTCAAAAGTTCTTTTCTGTCCATTGAGCGTGAACGTAACCATGGTCGAGCCTCGGGATTGGCGGGACCAATTGCGGCCCCAGCGAGCGTCGCAGCATTTTTCACAACGGGTAAGCTAGGGCGATTGGAACGCCGCGACCACGGCCATCCGATAAAGGTTGCGTTACTGGAGGTCCGGCCTATCGACAGCCGCACGTAGCTAAGCCGGCGTTCAATTGCGCGGTCCTGTAGCCAACAATCTTGGGGCTGCGTGCGCACAAGTGCTATGCCGGCGACCACTGCTCATTCCGGATGGCGTCAGAAATTCTCCGCCGGGTCAACGATACCTGTACTACCGCCTTCAGCAGCGATGCTGACGGATTGCGGCCAGCGGAGGAGCGCCGCTTCGCCCACTGCCGTCAGGGCATAGACGCCCTTGTCTCGCCGTTCGAACCAACCGTAGACATTGCCGAGCAGGATCTTCCCCGCGTCCGGCGCCAGCGTCTTCATGTCGCGCGGTCGCACCAAACCCTGCTGGAGTGCTGCAGCGCAGATCAGCGCACGCTGGCGATAGGCCGTCATGACAGGCGCACGCGTACTGCCGCCGACGGCGGGATCGCCGCGCCGGCGCTGATGTTCCCTGACCAGCCGCGACCGGCGTTTCGGATTTGTGCGCGGCATCGGCGAAACCGAGCTGACGATGACACTGACGTCGCCGCCGTCGGACACGCCGAGCATGCCGATCCCGAGGCGGCGGCAAAGATCGCGGTAGCGCTTGTCAGCCTCGCGCCCGCGTCCCTTGGCGGACACGCGGGCAGCGATCCACACCTCGTCGCTCATGGCGGCGCGATCGACCGCCTGCAGGACGAGCTCGAGGTTGAAGCTGAGCTTCAACTCGCACACCACCACGACAGGCGGCTCGCCCTCGGTCAAGCCGACGAGATCGCATCCGCCGATCTCGCCTTTGACGACATAGCCTGCCGCCTCCAGAAAGCCTTTGACCGGCAGATAGAGCGAGGTTTCCATCGAGAGCCGCGCCGCCGTCAGGCCGCCTTGGTCTTTGCCTTGCGTGACAGATGGGCGACGACGTTCTCGATCATCCGCATGCCGGCATCGCCGCCAAGCGTCATGATCGATTCCGGGTGGAACTGCACCGCCGCGATCGGCTCCTTGGTGTGCTCGATACCCATGATCGTGCCGTCTTCGCTTTCCGCCGTGATCATGAATTCACGCGGCAGAGTCGATGGATCGGCGAAAATCGAGTGATAGCGGCCCACCGTCACTTCCTTGCCAAGGCCGGAGAAAACCAAGCCAGGTTCAAGAATGCGGATACGCGACGGCTTGCCATGCATCGGCACTGCCAGATGGCGAAGCTCGCCGCCATAGGCTTCCGCCAATGCCTGCAGGCCGAGGCAGACGCCGAAGATCGGCAGGTTGCGCGCCCGCGCCTTCTTGATCGTCGCCTTGCAATCGAAGTCCTTCGGATTGCCGGGCCCCGGCGACAGCACGACGAGATCAGGATCCAGCCGGTCGAAGATTTCCTCCGGCACCGGTGTGCGCACGGTGGAGACCGTCGCCCCTGTCTGGCGGAAATAATTCGCCAACGTGTGCACGAAACTGTCTTCGTGGTCGACGAGCAGGATCTTGACGCCCTTGCCGACGACGGCAACGTCGCGGCTGACCTTGCCGGAGTTGCCGGCCTTGGCATCGCGGATGGCGGAAAGCATGGCGGAGGCCTTCAGTTCGGTTTCGGCTTCTTCTTCGTGCGGATCGGAATCGTTGAGCAAGGTCGCCCCTGCCCGGACTTCGGCGATGCCGTCCTTGATGCGCACGGTGCGCAGCGTCAGGCCAGTGTTCATGTCGCCGTTGAAGCCAACCATGCCGATCGCGCCGCCATACCAGGCGCGCGGGCTCTTCTCATGGCTTTCGATGAAGCGCATGGCCCAGAGTTTCGGCGCGCCGGTCACCGTCACGGCCCAGGCGTGGCTGAGGAAGCCGTCGAAGGCATCCATGTCGTCGCGAAGTCGGCCCTCGATGTGGTCGACGGTGTGGATGAGACGCGAATACATCTCGATCTGGCGGCGACCGATGACCTTGACCGAACCTGGCTCGCAGACGCGTGACTTGTCGTTGCGGTCGACGTCCGAGCACATCGTCAACTCGGACTCGTCCTTCTTGGAATTCAAGAGCTTCAGGATCTGCTCGCTGTCGGCGATCGGATCATCCCCGCGTTTGATCGTGCCCGAGATCGGGCAGGTTTCGATGCGGCGGCCCGACACTCGCACGAACATCTCAGGCGAAGCACCGACGAGATATTCCTGGTTGCCGAGATTGATGAAGAAGGAATAGGGCGACGGGTTGATCGCCTTCAGCCGCTTGGAAATGTCGGACGGCTTGCTGTCGCAGCGTTCCATGAATTTCTGGCCGGGAACCACTTCGAAGAGGTCGCCCTTGCGGAAGCTTTCCTTCGCCTTGACGACAAGATCGGCGTATTCGCCGGGGCGATGATCGCTCTTCGGTGGGATGGCATCCGTGCGCTGGAAGGGTTCGGCAGGAATGTCGCCCGCCTTGCCCTCGGTGGAAAGCCCGCCCTTTTCGAAATCGTAGCGGTCGATCCAGGCTTTGGCCGAGTAGTTGTCGACGACGAGGATCTCATCCGGCAGGTAGAGCACCATGTCGCGCTGGTCGGCCGGGCGCGTCAGCTTCAGATTGATCGCATCGAACTGGAAGGCAAGATCGTAGCCGAAGGCGCCATAGAGGCCGAGGCTCGCATCCGCCTTCGAATAGAAGAGATCGGTGACGGCGCGCAGCACCGTAAAGACGGTGGGGATCTTCGAGCGTTCTTCCTCGGTAAAGGCGCGCTCCGGCGTCTTCACCGTTAGGTCGAGACGGCGTGCCGAGGACGCACCGAGCACGAGGTCGGAAATTGTCTTCAAGCGCTCGGCGACAAAGGCGAGGATTACCGCACCACGCTCGTTGTAGGCTTCGATCCAAACCTGGCGGCCATTGCAGGAAATACCGAGCGGCGGATCGACGACGGCGGTGTCCCAACGTGTGTAACGGCCCGGATATTCGTAATTCGACGAGAAGACGGCACCGCGGCGCTCGTCGAGCTTGTCGATATAGGAGGAGACCGCATCGGCGTAAGGAATCGCGCGCCGCTGCCGGGTAACGGTGATACCGCCCCGGGTCTCGTAAATTTCCGCTCCGTCATCACGAAGGATCGTTACCATTGTTCCACTCCGTTATCAGGCCCGGATGACAGGCAGCCTTAAAAACAAAAAAGCCGCCTGGCGTTTTCCGGGCGGCTCATCGTCGTCTTTGGACACGATTGGTCGAGGCCGCCTCAGCGAGCCCACCACCAAACTGCAATGTTCAAGGACGTGTTCATGGGCGAAATTGTTAGCGTGAGATCGGACCAAGCGCAAGAGCCGAAATCCGGGAATAAAAAGGGCGGCACAACGGCCGCCCTTCCCTCGCGTCAGAACCGCTGTACGAGCGAGATCTTGAACACCCGGCCAGGCTCCGAATAGAAGTCCAGCGGTTGCGCCGTATTGCTATTGCTTGGAACCGTCGTGTTGTTGAGGTCCTTAAGCGCAACGGCGTTGTAGTAGGTCTTATCGAACAGGTTGTAGATGCCGCCCTGGATCCGCAGCCCCTTGGTCTGTTCCGGCTCCCACCAGGCCGTCAGATCGACAACGCCATAGCCAGGTGCGTCGAAGGTCCTGGTGTTGCCGTCACTGCGCATGCCGGCGGAGGTGACAAGCGACAGGTCCGTGCCCCAGGTTTCGCGCTGATAGCCGGCGCCGACAATTGCCTTGAGCGGCGCGACCGAGCGCAGATACTCGTTCGTGTCGGTGTCCTTGCCGTAGGCATAAGCAAGCGAGCCGTGGAGGTTGATGCCGTTGTCGAAGAGCTTATGTGCCTCCAATTCGACGCCCGATATCTGGACGCGATTTCGATTGAAATAGCTGGTCAGGCCCGCCGGATAGAGCGGATTGGCGAAGCTGGTCTCACTGTCGATGAAGTTCCGGTAGAGATTGTGGAACGCCGTGACGCGACCGCCCGTATCGCTATCACCGAAGTTCGCGCCGATCTCGAAACCGTTCGCCGTTTCCGGCTTCAGGTCGGGATTGCCGACGGTAGCGTAACCGAAGGCAGGGTTGGAGAAATCAAGATAGAGTTCATTGATGGTCGGCGCTCGGAAGGCCATTGACCATTGCGCAAAGAGTTCGACTGCGGGCGCGACCTGATAAGTTGCAAGCAGCTTCGGCGAGAAGCGCGAACCGTCGCTTCCATCAGGCAGGCCGTTGGCCGCAAAGCCCGGATTGTCTTCAAAGGCGGCCGTCTGCTTCGGGTCGTAGTCGTACCAGTCAAAGCGCAAACCGGGCGTGAGGGCAAAGCCGCTATTGCCGAAGGAGATCTTGTCATCGACGAAGAGGCCAAGGCGTGCTCCATCGACATCAGGAATATCAGCCTGGTCGGCATGAAGATTCGGGCATGAAAAGGCCTTCGCGGTAGCGCTGGCAGTTCCGAGAATGCAAGCGTCGAGGCCGTCGATGAAGGATGTCGCGTTGAAGAGCGAGACATCCCCGCCAATATTGACCTCGTGCTCAAATGTGCCCGTCGCAAAGCGGGACGTGAGGTTACCCGTCAAACCATAGTCGTTTTCCTGAATCTGGTTGTTGCGCAGCCAGGGGCCGGCGACGGTGCCGACGCGGGTACCCTCGGCACCTGCCTCACGGGTCAGACGCTGCCAGTAAAGGCTCATCCGTGCCGCATCAAAGGTCGAGTCAGCACTGGGCGCCTCGAACTGGTAATCCAACGAAACGCGTTCACGCCGATTGTCTTCCGTACCGTCATAGTCGCCGATCTTGTAGACTCGGGAAGAGCCGGTTGTTGCGCCCTGAAGGGTTTTCAGATCGGTCGTCGTATCGCGGCTGAAGCGTTCGGCGGTGATCCCAACCATGTGGCCGCCTTCCAGCTGCTGCCGCAGCTTGAAGAGCAGGTTGTTCTGGTCGTAGTCGGCCGGATTGGCCTCCGTGCGGGTCGGTCCGATGGTATCGACCTTGCCGTTGTTCTCGATCTCATGCCCCTTTCGATACGAGCCCTGGAACAGGACAGAGGTGTTGTTGATCTTCTTTGCAACAGCCAGAGAACCGCCAGCGCTGCGGTCGGTACCGTCATAGTCGAACTTGGTAACGCCGCCCCAATCACGGCCGGGCTCGATCAGATCCTCCGGCTCCAATGTGCGGAGGACAAATGCACCGGCGAGCGCGCCCGAACCGGCGCGGCTGGAGTCCGCACCGCGTACGACATCCAGCGTCGAAAGCGATTGGAAGTCGAAGGTATTCATGCCGCCGTCGGCGTTGGTGGTGTCCGTGATCGGGTTGGCGGCACGCGCAGCGTTCGACAGGAACGGGATCGGAACGCCATCCACCATCGTCGTAATGCGGGGACCACCAAGGCCGCGCAGGAAGGCACCGCCCTGCTTCGGCACATAGGTTACGCCCGGATCCACCGTGCGGCCAAAATCCGCAAGGTTGTTGACGTTCTTCTTGAGGATCGTTTCCTGCGTCGTCTGCGAGGCGAGCGGCGTGTCGGCCACGCTGCCGGGCTTAGCTGCAACGCGCTTGCCCTTGACCACGATCGGCTGCAGCACCGTGCTGTCGCCGGCAGACGCGGCGGGCTTCTCCGTCGTCTGTGCTAGTGAAATGGATGTAAGGCCGAGCGTGACGAATGCCGTGCAAGCCAAAAGAACCGAGCGCGAGTGCCGGACGATCATGAAAACAACCCCTTGAGAGAAATGTCACCGGGCTGGCTGGTCGTGGCGCGGTTGCGCTTTCGATGGGCTGGCTAGGCTTTCAGGCGAAGATTTCTCGCCTTCTTTTCGCCGCATAAAAAACATGACTATAATTGTCAATATATCAGACCCGAGATATCTTGATTTAATAAGTCATATTTACGCCGCAGCAATCAACGTTGCGAAATTGCAACGAAAACCGCATCCGCACGTTCTCTCCCGGGGCGAACGTACAAGGGTGGATGTGTGAAGAAGATCATCGTGATACTGGCGGCGCTGAGCTGCATTGGCCTCCTGACCAACGCAGGCCTGCCGGAGAAAGGCCCTCGACCTGAAATCCGTCCGGGTAAATCAATTACAGCAGAACCCACGCCAGGACTTCCCCCAAAGCCCGAACCAAAACCGGAAAGGCCCGATACCGAAACGCCGCCGGTCACTCAGCCGCCTTCCGGCTCTTCTCCTCCGTTGGAAAAGCAGGGGCCGAAGCTCCCCTCCCAGCAGACGCTCGAGGAGCAACACCTGACAATCGCCCCCGAGAGCGATGCGGAACATTCTGAATGTGTGAAGGAGCTTCAGGCCCTTGGCGTCGTCTTCAAGGACATCTCGCGCATCGATGATGGCAACGGTTGCGGCATCGACAAGCCCATCAAGGTCACCGAGGTCCTTCCGGGCATCAAGATAAAACCGGATGCCGTCTTCCGATGCCCCGTGGCTCTCGGCCTCGCCCGCTGGATGAAGGAGAGTGTCATCCCGGCCGCCCGCGTTGCCGCGCCGGATCAGGGGAGCATAGTCGGCATCAACCAGGCATCATCCTACATCTGTCGCCTGCGCAATGGTGCCGAGACCGGCAAGGTGTCCGAGCATGCCCGCGGCAACGCGATCGACATCGCAAGTTTCAGCTTCGAAAAAGGGAAGGATATCGCCGTGCAGCCTCGCCGCGAGGATTCGACTCTGATCGGTGCCTTCCAGCGCACAGTCAGTTCCGCAGGCTGCCTCTTCTTCACGACAGTGCTGGATCCGGAAAGCGATGCAGCACACGAAACCCACTTCCACCTCGATGTCTTGGAACGCAAGGGCGGATATCGCTACTGTCATTAGCAAGCTTCGCCAATGTCCCTTATCGCGGCTCTCGGCCATCCGTCGACGTCAACTCACTTGTCCGAACGCCGCGTACAGACATAAGGCTTCTTGATGCAGGCTATCTTAGGCGTGGAGCAATTGGCCTTGGCGTCGACCACGGTACAGATCGAACATTGATCGTTGAACTCCACGCAGTCGGGATTGCCCTTCATGAAGTCGGCCATGCTTTGTTCGGTAGCAACCGACTCACCGGTCGCAGCGCTGCTTGCCATCACAGAAACAACTGCAGCCACGCCAAAAACGCAGCTTCGCCAATAGGCCGACATTATCGGTTCCAAATTGATAGGCTGGGACAATAAGCTCTCCCCGTCCTTAATCGAAGATTAGAACAACCCTTCGATATACCCTTGATCGTTCAAGTAAATCCGCTCCGCCGACGGCGATCTCGGCAGGCCGGGCATGGTCATGATCTCGCCTGTGATGGCGACAACGAAGCCCGCGCCCGCCGATAGGCGAACTTCACGGACCGGCACGATATGCCCTTCCGGCGCACCCCGCAGGTTCGGATCGGTTGAGAAGGAGTACTGCGTCTTGGCCATGCAGACCGGCAGGTGTCCATAACCCTGCTCTTCCCAGGCAAGCAATTGGTCCCTCACCGCCTTATCAGCGGTCACCTCTCCTGCGTGATAAATCTTCGAAGCGACGATCTCGATCTTCTCGAACAGGGAGACATCGTCGGGATAAAGCGGCTCGAATCTCGACTGTCCCGATTCCGCGAGCTCGACCACCTTGTAGGCAAGCTCCTCGATACCGGCAGAGCCCTCGGCCCAGTGCCGGCAGAGGATCGCTTCAGCCCCGAGGCGCGAGACATACTCCTTCACCGCAGCGATTTCCGCATCGGTGTCCGAGATAAAATGATTGATGGCAACGACAACCGGAACGCCGAACTTGCGAACGTTGGCGACATGGCGCCCGAGATTGGAGCAGCCCTTTCTCAGCGCAGCGACATTCTCCGTTCCGAGATCTTCCTTCTTTACACCGCCGTTCATCTTGAGCGCACGCACCGTCGCAACGATGACGGCGGCATCCGGCTCCAGTCCCGCCTTGCGGCACTTGATATCGAAGAATTTCTCGGCTCCGAGATCCGCGCCGAAGCCCGCCTCGGTCACGACATAGTCGCCAAGCTTCAACGCCGTTTTCGTCGCAATCACCGAGTTGCAGCCGTGGGCAATGTTGGCGAAGGGGCCGCCATGGACGAAGGCCGGATTGTTTTCCAGCGTCTGGACGAGGTTCGGCTGCATGGCGTCCTTCAGAAGAACCGCCATAGCCCCATCGGCCTTCAGGTCGCGGGCGTAGACGGCCGACTTGTCGCGACGGTAGCCGATGATGATGTTGCCGAGGCGTTCTTCCAGATCCTCGAGGTCCTTGGCGAGGCAAAGAATGGCCATCACCTCGGAAGCGACCGTGATGTCGAAGCCGTTCTGCCGGGGAAAGCCGTTGGCCACACCACCCAGCGAAGAGACCATCTCGCGCAGCGCCCGATCGTTCATATCCATGACGCGCCGCCACGTGACGCGCCTGAGGTCGATATCCTGTTCGTTGCCCCAATAGATGTGATTGTCGACCATCGCTGCGAGCAAATTGTGGGCCGACGTGATCGCATGGAAATCACCGGTGAAATGCAGGTTGATGTCTTCCATCGGAATGACCTGGGCATAGCCGCCGCCCGCCGCCCCGCCCTTCACTCCGAAGCATGGCCCAAGCGAGGCCTCGCGGATGCAGACGATCGCCTTCTTGCCGATCCGGTTCAGCCCGTCGCCGAGACCGACGGTCGTTGTCGTCTTGCCCTCGCCTGCCGGGGTCGGATTGATTGCCGTGACGAGGATCAGCTTGCCGTCGGGCCTGTCTGCCTGCGCGGCAATGAATTGCGCGCTGAGCTTAGCCTTGTCATGCCCATAAGGCGCCAATTGCTCGGCCGGAATACCGAGCTTTGCACCGATCTCGAAGATCGGTCTCTTGTTCGCCGCGCGCGCGATCTCGATGTCGGACTTGTGTGCTGCCATCCCCGTTCCCCGGTTTTCTGCGCTCGAAGGCGCGCCCATATTGTTTCAACGGGATAGCGAAATATGCCGAGACTGTGAATAGCGCGCTGGTTGCCCAACGCTCATCCAAGCCGCTATCTGTCAGGCATTGATTCTTACATTGCGAGGACCGGACATGAAATCACTCGAACTGATTGTCGAGCGCATCATCCTTTCGAGCCGTTGGATACTCGTCGCCTTCTATCTCGGTCTCGCTCTTGCGCTCGCCGTGTACGCCGTGTCCTTCGGTTACAAATTCCTTAAGGTGGCGGGCGGCGTGTTTGTCCTCAACGAGGGGGAAATGATCCTGGCCATGCTCGGCCTGATTGACGCAGCCCTGGTCGCGAGCCTCATCGTCATGGTGATGATCTCCGGGTACGAGAACTTCGTCAGCCGCTTTGACGAGAGCGAGGAGGACGTCTCGTTCATTGGCAAGCTCGACGCCGGCAGCCTCAAGGTCAAGGTGGCCTCGTCGATCGTGGCAATTTCATCGATTCACCTCCTCCAGGTCTTCTTGAATGCCGAACAATACACCGACAGCAAGATCATGTGGCTGACGGCAATGCATCTTGCGTTCGTCGTCTCCGCGGTGATGCTCGGTTTCCTCGAGCAGCTGACAAAAAAGGCCAAGGGTGAAGGACAAGATCTGATCGCCAAGTGATTCGAAGACGCTTTGGTCTATTCTCCGGCGAACCCGTGTGCTTTCCTGCGGCGTAGAAGAGGAACTCGATTGTGCCTGAAGTTGCGTTTTTGGAAAACAATAACGCAACCATGGGACGATCCGCTGTGGTTAAAGTAATACATTTGAAATTAATCGCTGCGCGCCTCCCCGTTTCGCACTAGCAAATATATCAGTTTGCATATTCTATGGCGCTGATATGAAGGTAAGCAGGGACGCATCGATGTCTTACATGACTACCTTGGAAAGACAGTTGTCACTGGCCACAGAGATTTCAGCTGTCAATACCAGGGCCGAATTCGCGCAAGTTCTTGTAAAGGTAGCCCGTGCCTACGGCTTCCGGCATATCACGCTGTTGCTCGCGCCCGCTCCTGAAAGCGTCCTCCTCAAGGCCCTGGTCATCGAAACAACACTTCCGTCCGCATACTTCAATCAGTTCGACCGCGCCCGCATCATGCGTTTTCCCATGCTGGCAATGGGCATGAGCGAGTCGGCCCTGCCGCGCTCATGGAGCCTTCTGGACAGTTCCTCCGCCGAAATTTTCCCCAATGAGTTGAGCAAACTTCTGCATCACTTCGGCATACCGACAGGCGTTGCGGTGCCCGCCTACACTCGCGACGGCGAGCGCATCCTGTTTTGGCTGGCCGGCGACCGCCCACTGCTCGCGCAGACCGAGCTCAACGAACTCACCATTGCGATCCTCCATCTGCTCGACGCGTATCATCGCACGCAGCATTCGAAGCTTCCGGAACACACGCCCCTTTCCGCTCGCGAACGCGAGGTCGTCCGGTGGACGGCGCAGGGAAAAACGTCGATCGAGATCGGCCAGATCCTCTCGCTATCCGACCACACAGTGAATGCCTACATGACGAGCGCCATCAAGAAGCTCGACTGTGTGAACCGGACGCAGCTCGTCGCCAAGGCGATCCGTATGAAGCTGATCAACTAAGCAAGCGCTCAGCGATCGAGCACGGAGCGGACCTCGACGAGGTTCGACCGGACGCGGAGAATATAGAAGCCCATCGTTGCCAGATGGCTCGGCATAAGCCAGCCGTCTTCCCGGCCGTTAGAAATGATTGCCGGCTGGATCTTCAGTGCCGCCTGGAACTGTCTCATTGTTGCGCCAAAGATGGCGCCCAGATTGCGCTCCGCGATAACTTGAGAAAAGTCTGACTGTGCAGCCGCCAGGATGGCGTAATAAGCGTAAAGCTGACCATAGGCGAACCAGAAGCGATCGTCTGCACGTGTATCGAACCAGCCCCGATGATGGTTCTGCGAGCGGTCCGCGAGCACGTCGGAGGTACTGCCGAGATCGTTGGCGATGCGGTCGATGAACTGGATCAGGTTATCCGCCCGCCCATCGAAGATGGCGTTGCAGGCGGCGAGGTCGGTATTGAACTTGCGCAGGCTGTCGAGCGCCGAGCGATAATAGCTCGGCGTCGGTGTCTTCGGTCCGAACGGATCAAGGCCGAAGTACCAGCTGTACTCGTCGAATTGCAGGTTGCCGCGCGCCTTCTGCAGATCGTTATTGATCCCTGACGTCCCGCGGACGCGCCCGAGCGTATCGACGAGTTCGACCGAGGTGCGGCGAACCGCCTGGTTTACGCCCCGCTGGAACGACGCCTTGTTGTCGAGAAACGGCGTGTGATCCCAGTCGATGCCGAAGAAGCCGAAACGGTAGAGAAGCATGGAGGAGATCCACGCATTCTGGTTGACGTTGAAATCGGTCAGGTCGGCTGCGACATCGACGATCGCCGACCGCTGGCAAGTCTTGGCTGCCGCTCCGTCTGTTGACGGCAGCTCCTGGCCGGCAGGAACCTTGCGCTCGGAAAGTCTGTACTCATTCACGAAGGAGGGATTGAAGTTAGACCAGACCTGCGTCTGCCAAATGAAATAGCAATAGAGGACAGCAAGAAGCGCGATCAGACCAAGGATCGGCAAGCGGATCATCCAAGTCCGCTGAACGTACCAGCCGCGGGCAGCGATGAATGGCCAGAAAGCCCAGGCAAAGAAAACCCGCGCCCAGCGTCCGATTGTTCGGCCGATCAGCCTGAAAAAACCGGCGATCCGGTCGAGCATCGTCTTCTCCTTGATAAGTTTGGTCTGCGCACTGACATATGCGCTCGCTCCAGGAAGAACAATATCGTGCTGATATTATTGTTTCTTCGGCCAGAAGCCAGGACGCAGAAAACGGAAGCGCAGTCGCCTGGAGATTTCCGTCGTATCGATGATCGGCACTGCGAAGCCCTCCTCCGGCTCCTGCCCGAAAGCTTCGAACTTGCTCGCGAAGACGGCGTCGGCGGCCCGCTTGCGCTGCTCCAATTCCTGTGGCGCCAGCATGTTGCGCTCAAACAATTCAATCGGACCGGCGATGGCGGGAAAGAGCTCCGCTGAAATCTGAACCTTCGATCCCGGGATGTCGGTGTCGACTTGCGCCTGATAGATCAGCAGCCGCTCTTCGGTGTCTATCAACATCTTGCGCCTGAGGGCGTTGCACTGGCCCACCTGGCTATTCAGCGCATCGACGAAAACCTGGAAGAGATTGATGAAGCGTTCGCGGCGCTGGCTCTCCTCGCGCATTCCGTGTTCCTCATCGGCAACACGGTCGGCCTCCGCTTTCAGCGAGCGCCGCTCTTGTTCCATAAGCTCCCATTCGGCTCTGCTTCCGTATAGGCCGATCCTGCCCTGCGTCGTCAGTGCCTTGGCGTTCAATTCCCGGATGCGAAGGCGGGCGATGTCGATCTTGTCGACAAGCCGACGGCGCTGCTCGACGATGCCGATCAGCCCATGCTCACCCAGCTTGTGAAAGTCGATCGCAATCGTGCGGTAGATCGCGATGACACCTGCCGTGGCTTCGGACTTCACCAGCAGGTCGCGCAGCCGCTCCACGACAGGGGCTGCGCGCACGCGCGCGCTGTGGCGACGCCACATCCGCTGGCGCGAAAAACGACCGATGAATCTTTCGCCGGCGGTCAGGCCACGGAAACCATCGAGATCCGCCGAAATCTTGACCGTCAGCGTGTCGAGGACGAAAACGAGCTCAGCAAGAAGATTGGTCAAGCTCGCGCCGTTTGCAACAAACGCCTGGAAGCGGCCATTCTCGACCAGAAACCGTTCGTCATCGACGGCAGCCGCCTGGCGTGCGAACTCGTTGATGAATTCGACGCAGACCTTGGCTTCAAGACGCAATTGCTCCACGAGCGCTCGCGCGGCTTCGAGCTGGGTATCGAAGGAGAAGGGCTTGCGCACCGGGCGGCTCCATGAATCGGTTATCGCGAACCTAGCGCATAAGCTGCCAAACCGGAATCACTTTGAGGACCGGTCACACCGCCGTGGCGAGCCATCCCCGTTCACTGCATCATCCCAGTGACGCCGGCAGAGCGAGACGTATTTTTCGTTGCCGCCGACATCGATCTGTGCGCCTTCGCGCAGCACCTTTCCATTTGCGTCGAGACGCACCACCATCGTCGCCTTGCGTCCGCAATGGCAGATGGTCCGCACCTCGCGCATCTCGTCGGCAATCGCCAGAAGCTCCTGCGACGCCGGGAAGAGGCGCCCCTGAAAATCAGTTCTCAATCCATAGACCATGACAGGTATATTCATGCGATCGACGACCCGGGCGAGCTGCCAGACCTGCTCGCGCGTCATGAAGTGAGCCTCATCGACAAAGACGCAGGCGATCGGCTCTCCCTCCTTGCCGAGTTCGCCGATCAAGGCCTGGAGGTCAGCTTCCGGTTCGAAGGCGACGGCGCTTGCCTGCAGGCCGATCCGGGAACCGATAATCCCCTTTCCAGCACGCTCGTCGAAGGCCGCAATCAGCAGAACGACACGCATGCCGCGCTCCTCGTAGTTGTAGGCGGCTTGCAGCAGCATCGTCGACTTGCCGGCGTTCATGGTCGAGTAGTTGAAATAGAGCTTTGCCATCGTTTTCTCCGTCGTTCGCTTCTTGGAAGCTCGAAACCGCGAAGAAAAGTCCCTCATTCTGATAGTCACAGGAAATTCAGGACCAAAAATCGCCAAAAACCTTTGAAATCTCAGCACTGGCGGAAAAATGACCCACGTCGCAATCGAGTACTGCAATGCGGCGCAAACGCGCTGAGGTCGCTTGTAAAACTCGGCTATTGGTGCTTGGCTTGGGAACGTAAGACTGGGAGTCTATAAATGAAAACGACAAGCGCATTCAGACTGATCACCGCCACCGCAGTTGCCGCTCTCTCTGTCGCAACCGCTGCACTCGCCGCAGATCCAGACAGTTGTTCCACCGTTCATTTTTCGGACGTCGGCTGGACTGACATCACGTCCACAACGGCGACTGCAGCAGTCGTGCTGAAGGGACTAGGCTATACCCCTGACGTCAAAGTTCTTTCCGTGCCGGTAACCTACCAATCGCTAAAGAACAAGGACATCGACATCTTCCTCGGCAACTGGATGCCGACACAGGAAAAAGACGTTCGCCCCTTCCTTGATGATAAATCGGTCGAATCCTTCGGACCGAATCTCGTCGGCGCAAAATACACATTGGCGACCAACGCCAAGGGCGCTGAGCTCGGCATCAAGGATTTCAAGGATATTGCAGCTCACAAGGATGACCTTGACGGCAAGATCTACGGCATCGAGCCCGGAAACGACGGTAACCGCCTCGTCATGGATCTGATCGAAAAGAACACCTTCGGCCTCAAGGGCATGGAAGTGGTCGAGTCTTCCGAACAGGGCATGCTGGCGCAGGTGGCTCGCTCCGAGAAGGAAGGCAAGCCCGTTGTCTTCCTCGGCTGGGAGCCGCATCCGATGAACGACAACTTCAAGCTGACCTATCTGACCGGTGGTGACGATGTCTTCGGGCCGGACTTCGGCGGCGCGAAGGTTTTCACCAACGTGCGCGCGGGCTATCTCAATGAGTGCCCGAACGTCGGTGCATTGCTCAAGAACATGGTTTTCTCGCTCGAGATGGAAAACCAGATCATGGGCAAGATCCTGAACGACGGCGATGAGCCGGAAAAGGCAGCGACAGAGTGGCTGAAGGCCAATCCTTCCGCGCTTGACCCGTGGCTTGCCGGCGTCAAGGCGCGCGATGACAGCGGCGATGGCCTCGCGGTCGTCAAGAAGAGCCTCGGCCTCTGATAACGACGAGCGGGGCGGCTCGCGCCGCCCCATCTCGCTATCGTCGCGAAATGTTGTTGTTCCTAATGGATAGGCGCTCCCTTGACCTGGCTCACCGACACTAAAATTCCCATCGGCTCCTGGGCGAAAGCCTTCGTGGACTGGCTGACCTCCAACGCCGATTGGTTTTTCAATCAGCTCGCCTTCATTCTGTCCCACGTCATCGACGGGCTGCTTTTCATTCTGCAGAAACCTCACCCACTAATCGTCATCCTCGGGATCGGGGCGATTGCCTACTGGCTCCGTCGCTCGATCGTCGTGGCCGTCTTCACCTGTCTTGGCCTCCTCTTCATCGTGAACCAGGGGTACTGGAAGGAGACGACGGAGACGCTGGCGCTGGTACTCGCCTCAACCTTTGTCAGCATGATCGTCGGCATTCCTCTTGGCATCGCCGCCGCGCGCCGCGCCTGGGTCTATTCCGCCCTGCGCCCGATCCTCGACTTGATGCAGACCATTCCGACATTCGTCTATCTCATTCCTGCACTTATCCTTTTCGGACTCGGCATGGTGCCGGGCTTGATCGCAACCGTGATCTTCGCAATCCCCGCCCCCATCCGCCTCACGCGCCTCGGTATCATCTCGACCCCTTCCTCCCTGGTGGAAGCGGCAGAATCTTTCGGCGCTACGCCGATGCAGGTGCTGCGCAAGGTCGAGCTGCCCTTTGCCATGCCACAGATCATGGCAGGCCTGACGCAGACGATCATGCTATCGTTGTCGATGGTGGTCATCGCCGCGCTTGTCGGCGCCGACGGCCTCGGCGTGCCGGTGGTTCGTGCACTCAATACGGTCAACGTCGCCAAGGGCTTCGAAGCGGGTCTCTGCATCGTCATCCTGGCCATCATTCTCGACCGAATGTTCCGCACTGCGGGTGAAGGAGAAGGCGTATGACTGCGGTCCGTTTCGACAACGTCAGCATCGTCTTCGGCGACAAGCCGGAAAACGCCCTGGTTTTGGCCGATCAGGGCAAGAACCGCGACGAGATCGGTGCTGCGACTGGTCTTGTTCTCGGCGTGGCTGATGCCTCGCTCTCCGTGCAGGAAGGCGAGATCCTCGTCCTCATGGGACTTTCTGGGTCCGGCAAGTCCACCCTCCTGCGGGCCGTAAACGGGCTGGCGCCCGTCGTGCGCGGCGAGGTTTCGGTCGCAACGCCAAACGGCCCCTGCAATCCCTACAAGACCACCGCCAAGGGCCTGCGCGACCTGCGCATGCACACCGTTTCCATGGTGTTTCAGCAGTTTGCCTTGCTGCCGTGGCGAACGGTCGCGGAAAATGTCGGCTTCGGCCTTGAGCTTGCGGGCATGCCCGAGGCCGAGCGCAAGAAGCGCGTGGGCGAACAGCTCGAACTGGTCAACCTGACCAAATGGGCGGACCGCAAGGTCAATGAATTGTCCGGCGGCATGCAGCAACGCGTTGGCCTCGCTCGTGCCTTCGCGACCGGTGCGCCGATCCTGCTGATGGACGAGCCGTTCTCGGCGCTCGATCCGCTTATCCGCACGCGCCTGCAGGACGAGCTTCTCGAGTTCCAGCGGCGGCTGAAGAAGACGATCCTCTTCGTCAGCCACGACCTGGATGAGGCCTTCCGCATCGGCAACCGCATCGCCATCATGGAGGGCGGGCGCATCATCCAATGCGGCACGCCGCAGGAGATCGTCAAAAACCCCGCCGACCAGTACGTCGCCGATTTCGTCCAGCACATGAATCCGATCAGCATGCTGACGGCGCAGGACGTAATGCAGCCAGGCCTCGGCCACGCCGCCGCTGGCGCAAGCGTCAGCGGCACTGCGCGCGCCGAGACACCATTGATCGACATTCTCGATGCACTGTCGCGCCAGCCCGGCAGTATCGGGGTGGTGGAAAACGGCGCGATCATCGGTACCATTTCGGCCCAGGATATCGTTGAGGGTCTGACGCAGCATCGCCGCAAAGAAGAAGCTTGATCCGACCGTCCGCTTCGGTCAGAAAAGTGGACATGAAAGATCAAGCTTCCGTTCTCAGGGAAACGGACGGAGAAGCCCGCAAGCTCGCGCGCACGCTTCTCCGCTCCGCCCGTTATGCTGCAATCGCCGTCCTCGATCCCGAGACCGGCTTCCCATTTGCCAGCCGGGTACTTCTCGGCACCGACATCGATGGCGTTCCCGTCATTCTCGTGTCGGGCCTGTCGACGCATACCCGCGCGCTCGACGCCGATCGCCGTGCGTCGCTTCTGACGGGCGAGCCCGGCAAGGGCGATCCACTGGCCTATCCGCGCTTGACGACCCAATGCCTTGCCGAACTGGTCGAGCGCGACAGCGTCATCCATGCCCGGATTCGCAGCCGCTTCCTCAACCGCCATGCCAAGGCAAAGCTCTATATCGATTTCCCGGATTTCCGCTTCCTCCGGCTGGTGCCGCAATCCGCGAGCCTGAATGGTGGGTTTGGTCGCGCCTATCTTCTTGATGGAGACGACCTGACGATTCGATCCCCCGGGAACGAGAACGTGGCGGCGCAGGCCGATGCGATAGTGCAAGAATTACTAGGTACAAGCCCCGATCTCGCCCCCATGACCGCAGCGAGTTTGAAGGCCGGCAACGGCGGCGATTGGCGCATTTGTGGAGTGGACTGCGCCGGTTTCGATCTGATTTCGGGTGATTTGCTTCTGCGTTGCGAATTCGCTGCCGTCGCAGAGGACATCGAGGACGTTTATTTCCATATATCTAACATAAAATCCGCAATACCTGAAATTTAGCTATATACAATCTTGACGCCGTATTGATAGTTTTCGCCGTCCGGCATTGAGCGGGAACATGCGTTTTTGAAATTAGTTTCACATCGGGAAGAAGATATGGACACAATCGATTTAACCGCCAATGCGAATATTGCCGCTGCGCTCTTGTCCGCAATGGCAAACCCGAAAAGGCTTCTCATTCTCTGCAACCTCGTGAAGGGCGAAATCCCGGTCGGTGCGCTGGCGCAGGAGGTTGGCTTGAGCCAGTCCGCGCTGTCGCAGCACTTGTCAAAGCTGCGCGCCCAGAAACTGGTGAAGACGCGCCGCGACGCCCAGACGATCTACTACTCCAGCAGCTCCGAGCCGGTCCTCAGGATCCTCGAAGCCCTCACCGACATCTACTCTGTTCAAAGCCAGGCAAAGTCCGCGGCGTAAGGACAAGCTGACATAATGTCAGCTGATAAGCCCCACTGCCGTGAAATGCATCCGGAATAGTGTGGCAACCTCATTTCAGCACGTTTACATACTTTTAGACCGGCAGCGATGCCGGTCTATTTTTTGCGCGTACCTCCGATGCAACGGCCTGACGGCAATGTCAGCGGCTTGACGCCCGAAGAACCGCTGATAATTTGACCGGGCAGTAAAAAAACCGCATCAGCCAATACTGGGAAGGGCCTCCGAAACGGCCATGGAGAACAGCATGTCCAATCGCCTCAATACCACGCCAAACGACCTTCGGGCCTTTTGGATGCCCTTCACTGCGAACCGCCAGTTCAAGAAGGAGCCGCGTCTTTTCGTCAGCGCCAAGGACATGTACTACCAGACCCATGACGGCCGTCAGGTGCTCGACGGCACCGCCGGCCTCTGGTGCGTGAATGCTGGCCACTGCCGGCCGAAGATCACCGAAGCGATCCGCGAACAGGCTGGTGAGCTCGACTACGCGCCGGCCTTCCAGCTCGGCCACCCCAAGGCGTTCGAACTCGCGAACCGCCTCGTCGACATCGCGCCCGAAGGCATGGACCACGTTCTCTACACCAATTCGGGGTCTGAATCGGTCGAGACGGCGCTGAAGGTCGCCCTCGCCTACCATCGTGTGAAGGGGAACGGCTCGCGCTTCCGTCTGATCGGCCGCGAACGCGGCTATCATGGGGTCAACTTCGGTGGCATCTCCGTCGGCGGCATCGTTTCCAACCGCAAGATGTTCGGCACGCTGCTGACGGGCGTCGACCACATGCCCCACACGCATCAGCCGGGCAAGAACGCCTTCACCCGCGGCCAGCCCGAGCATGGCGGCGACTTGGCGACCGAGCTCGAGCGCATCGTCACGCTACACGACGCTTCGACGATTGCCGCCGTCATCGTCGAGCCGATTGCCGGTTCGACCGGCGTGCTGATCCCGCCGAAGGGCTACCTGCAGAAGCTCCGCGAAATCTGCACCAAGCACGGCATCCTGTTGATCTTTGACGAAGTCATCACCGGCTTTGGCCGCCTCGGCGCGCCGTTCGCTGCCCAGTACTACGACGTCAAGCCGGACATGATCACCACCGCAAAGGGCCTGACCAACGGTGTGATTCCTATGGGCGCGGTCTTCGTGACCGCAGAGATCCATGACGCGTTCATGAGCGGCCCCGAGCACATGATCGAGTTCATGCACGGTTACACCTACTCCGGCAACCCGATCGCCTGCGCCGCAGCACTCGGCACGCTCGACACATACAAGGAAGAAGGCCTCCTGACCCGCGCCGCCGAGCTCTCGGATTACTGGGCCGACGGGCTGCACTCCCTGAAGGACTGCCCGAATGTCATCGACATCAGAAACACCGGCCTGATCGGCGCGATCGAGCTCGATCCGATCGCCGGCGAGCCGACCAAGCGCGCCTTTACCGCCTTCCTGAAGGCCTATGAGAAGGGCCTGTTGATCCGCACTACCGGCGACATCATCGCGCTCTCGCCGCCGCTCATCATCGAAAAGCACCACATCGACGAGCTCTTCGGAAAACTGCGCGAAATTTTGCAAAATAACATCTAAACGACGCGTTTTCGGGGCCCGCTTTTGTCAAATCAGGCAAAAGCGGGCCCTATTTCTTTATCTTCTTGCGAAATCGACGGTAAATTCCTAAGAAACTTGCAAAGCGTCCGTCGAAGCCAAATATGGAGGGCGGGTGTTTCGGCGCGCGGCTGCTCATCGTCTCTTGGCGCATCCCCCTGCAAGGGTTGTTGACGATCTGGGCTCGCCGCCGCGGCACTTAAATCGCGGGTTTTGATACCCACCCAAGGAGAAAGAAAATGAGTCTGAAGACTTTGTCGGCGGCCCTCGTCGCCTCGCTTGCCTTTGCGCCGCTCGCCCATGCTGACGTCACCATCGGCCTCATCGCGCCGCTGACTGGCCCCGTTGCCGCCTATGGCGATCAGGTGAAGAATGGCGCGCAGGCTGCTGTTGACGAGATCAACAAGAAGGGCGGCATCCTCGGCGAGAAAGTCATCCTCAAATATGCCGACGATGCCGGCGAACCCAAGCAGGGCGTTTCCGCTGCAAACCAGCTCGTCGGCGACGGTATCCGCTTCGTCGTCGGCCCGGTCACCTCGGGCGTCGCGATCCCGGCTTCCGACGTTCTTGCTGAGAACGGCGTGCTGATGGTCACCCCGACGGCAACCGCACCAGACCTCACCAAGCGTGGCCTCGCCAACGTCCTGCGCACCTGCGGTCGCGACGACCAGCAGGCCGAAGTCGCCGCCAACTACGTCCTGAAGAACTTCAAGGACAAGCGCGTTGCGATCATCAACGACAAGGGCGCCTACGGTAAGGGCCTGGCCGATTCATTCAAGGCCACACTGAATGCTGGCGGCATCAAGGAAGTGCTCGACGACTCCCTGACCCCTGGCGACAAGGATTTCAGCGCGCTGACCACCCGTCTGAAGGCCGAGAACGTCGATGTCGTCTATTTCGGCGGCTATCACCCGGAAGGCGGCCTGCTGGCCCGCCAGCTGCATGACCTGTCCGTCAAGGCCGTCATCATCGGCGGCGACGGCCTCTCGAACAGCGAGTTCTGGAACATCGGTACCGACGCAGCCGGCGGCACGATCTTCACCAATGCCATGGATGCGACCAAGAGCCCGGATTCGCAGGCAGCTGCAGATGCGCTGAAGGCCAAGGGCATCCCGGCCGAAGCCTTCACGCTCAACGCCTACGCCGCAGTCGAAGTC
Source organism: Rhizobium sp. 42MFCr.1 (assembly GCF_000377185.1). Taxonomy (NCBI): domain Bacteria; kingdom Pseudomonadati; phylum Pseudomonadota; class Alphaproteobacteria; order Hyphomicrobiales; family Rhizobiaceae; genus Rhizobium; species Rhizobium sp. 42MFCr.1. The sequence continues at coordinate 73,086 of NZ_KB897831.1, read as the reverse complement.
CTGAAGGCAGGTATCGAGAAGGCTGGCAGCGCTGAGGATTCCGAAGCAGTCGCCAAGGCGCTGAAGGGCGGCGAAGCGATCCCGACGGCAATCGGCAAGTTGACCTACGGCGAAACCGGCGACCTGACTTCGCAGAGCTTCGCGCTCTACAAGTGGGAAGCTGGCAAGATCGTTCCGGCCGAATAAGCCTTCGATCTTCCGATTTCGATCGCCGGGCGTCCCTCTGGGGCGCCCGGTTTTCGTTTGTGGACCGGCCGACAAAGCCGATCTCGCTTTGTCAGACACATGGGCTATAACTGGTGAAACGCCAGCACGAGGATGCCATGACCGCCAAGCTCGAACGCCTTATCGACCAAGGGACGGGCCGCCTGCCCGCCGACATCGTTCTGAAAGGCGGACGCTTCTTCGACCTCGTGACCGGCGAACTGGTGGCATCCGATGTCGCGATCGCACAGGATCGTATCGTCGGCACGTGCGGCAGCTACGACGGCGAAACCGAGATCGATATCTCGGGCAAGATCGTGGTGCCGGGCTTCATCGATACGCATCTCCACATCGAGTCGTCGCTGGTGACGCCGCACGAATTCGACCGCTGCGTCCTGCCCTATGGCGTAACGACAGTCATCTGCGACCCGCACGAGATTGCAAATGTTCTCGGCACCGAAGGCATTCAGTATTTCCTCGATTCGTCCCTCGAAACGATCATGGACATCCGTGTCCAACTCTCCTCCTGCGTGCCCGCCACGCATCTGGAAACATCGGGCGCAGATCTGCCGATCGAACGTCTCCTTCCATTTCGCCATCATCCGAAGGTCATCGGCCTCGCCGAGTTCATGAACTTCCCCGGTGTGATCCACAAGGATCCCATCTGCATGGCCAAGCTCGATGCCTTCCAGGGGCAGCATATCGACGGCCACGCCCCCCTGCTCTCGGGCAATGACCTGAATGGCTACCTCTCCGCCGGCATCCGCACAGAGCATGAATGCACCAGTGCTGCCGAAGCGCTAGAAAAGATGCGCAAGGGCATGCATATCCTCGTGCGCGAGGGTTCCGTGTCGAAGGATCTGGCGGCCCTGATGCCCATCATCACCGAGCGCCTGTCGCCGTACCTCGCCCTTTGCACTGATGACCGCAATCCCCTCGACATCGCCGAGCAAGGCCATCTCGACTACATGATCCGGACCGCGATCAAGAACGGCGTCGAGCCGCTGGCCATTTATCGCGCCGCGTCGATCTCGGCTGCCCGTGCCTTCGGCCTGAGGGACCGCGGTCTCGTAGCCCCCGGCTGGCGTGCAGACCTCGTGGTCATCGACAGCCTCGAAAACTGCCGCGCAGATCTCGTCTTTGCCGCTGGGCGCCAAGTGACCCCAGAGCTTTTCGCCACGCGCAAGCCCGTCGAACCGGTCGGCCTTGATAGCGTCAAGGCCCGGCCCGTCAACGCCGCGCACTTCGGCGTTCCCGTCGCCGACGGCGAAACCCCTGTGATCGGCGTCACGCCCGGCAAGATCATCACCGAACATCGCCGCTACCGGCTACCGGTGAAGGGCAACCAGACTGACGTCGATCTCGGCAATGACATCATCAAGGTCGCCGTCATCGAGCGGCACGGCAAGAACGGCAACCATGCCAATGGTTTCGTCCAGGGCTTCGGCCTGAAGAAAGGTGCGATCGCCTCGACCGTCGGGCATGACAGTCACAACATCTGCGTCGTCGGCGTCAGCGAGGATGACATGGCCCTCGCCGCCAATCGCCTCGGCGAAATCAACGGCGGCTTCGTTGTCGTCGAGGATGGCAAGGTCACCGGCGAGATCGCCCTGCCCATTGCCGGCCTGATGAGCCTCGAGACCTACGAGACGGTGCGCGACACGCTCCACCATCTACGCAAGGCCGCCTACGCGCTCGGCACGACGCTTGAGGAACCCTTCCTGCAGGTGGCCTTCCTGCCGCTCCCGGTCATTCCGCACCTGAAGATCTCGGATCGCGGAATGGTGGACGTCGACAAGTTCGCCCTCGTCGGGTGAGCGTCTAGCCAGCCACCCGTGCGCAGAATGCATCGAGTGCGGCCAGCTTGATTGGACCGGTTCCGGCTGCCGCCGCGAAGCCCGGCATCGCCAGCCGTTCTCCGATCACCATTCCGGCCGGCGGCATGAACTGCGCGGGCTTGCGCGTCAGGTTGAAGACGAAGAGCAGCTTCTCGCTTCCCTTGCTGCGCGTGAAGGCGAGAAGGTCCTGATTGGTACCGATGAATTCCATAGTGCCATTGAGCAAAGCCGGGTGGCTTTTCCGGAAATTGAGCGTCTGCCGGTAGTGGTGCAACACGGAATTCGGATCGCTCTCCTGCGTATCGACGGAAAGCGCCGCCTGCTCATAAGGCACCGGCAACCATGACTTCTCGGCGCTCGTAAAGCCAGCATGCGCCTTGGCAGCCTCCCAGGGCATCGGAGTGCGGCATCCGTCACGTCCCTTGAACGCCGGCCAGAAGCGGATGCCATAGGGATCACGCAGATCCTCGAAGGCGAGCTCGGCCTCGGGAAGCCCAAGTTCTTCTCCTTGGTAGAGGCAGATCGAGCCGCGCAGCGTCGCCAGCACAGACATGGCGAGCTTGGCGATCACGGGCCGCTCTGCTGCCGTCTTGGCAAAGCGGCTCAGATGACGGTTGACGTCGTGGTTCGAGAACGCCCAGCATACCCACCCATCGGCAACCGATTTCTGGAAGGCATCGACGCAGTTTCGAATATGCGTCGCGGTAAAGTCCGGTCCGAGCAGGTCGAAGGTGTAGCACATGTTCAGCTTGTCGCCGCCGCCCGTATAGGCGGCGACGGTCTTCAGCGAGCGGGCACCGTCGCCGACCTCGCCGACCGTCGCGCGCGCCTCGTAGCGATCAAGCAGCGCCCGGAACCGCCGGAGGAAGCCGACATTCTCCGGCTGCGTCTTGTCGTAGAGGTGGTTCTGCATGCCGTACGGGTTGGTATCCGGCGCATCGAGACCGGTATCGCTCTCATCGGGCGCATGCGGAGGGTTGTCGCGAAGCAGCCTGTCGCAGAAGTAATAATTGACAGTGTCGAGGCGGAAGCCGTCGACGCCGCGGTCGAGCCAGAACTTCACGGTGGCAAGCACGGCATCCTGAACCTCCGGACTGTGGAAGTTGAGATCCGGCTGCGAGGTCAGGAAGTTATGCTGGTAATACTGCCGGCGCACGCCGTCCCATTCCCATCCTGGTCCACCGAAGATCGAGAGCCAGTTGTTGGGGGCCGTCCCATCCCGTTTCGGGTCCGCCCACACATACCAGTCCGCCTTGGGATTGGTCCGGCTCGAGCGGCTTTCGACAAACCAGGGATGAACATCGGAGGTATGGGAAATGACCTGATCGATGATGATCTTGAGGCCGAGCCCATGGGCGGCCGCCATCATTTCATCGAAATCATCAAGCGTGCCAAAGATCAGATCGACATCGCAATAATCCGAAACATCGTAACCCATGTCGGCCATGGGTGACTTGAAGAACGGCGACAGCCAGATCGCATCTACGCCAAGGTTGGCGATATAGGGCAATCTCCGGGTAATGCCCTTCAGGTCTCCGAGACCATCTCCGTTGGTATCCTGAAAGGATCGCGGATAGACCTGATAAATGACAGCACCCCGCCACCAGTCCGCCGTCTTGCCTGCAACCGACATCAGCCAATCATCTCCCGCATCACGCAATCATGCCAAGACTAAAGCGGGCGCGCCAAAAAACAACCTTCAGCCGGGATCCGTCGCACATCCAAGTTTCTGCATTCTGCGCTTTATCTTGTCGCGGCGCTTGATGTCCTTGCTCGGTAGCTTGCCGCCCACGGAGTTGCGCTCCTGCATGGCGAGTGTCTGGCAATCCATCTTTCGGCCCTTGCCTCCGCCGCGTGCGAAAGCGGGAATAGCTGAGAGGGATAGTCCCGCGATAAGTGAAATGGCGATCAGAGAAACTGGGATCTTCTGCATGAACATATCCCCATAGCTACGCGCGTCATTATGCGCCCCGTCCACACGGTCAACAAATCCGGCCTAATGCCGCAGGCACATGCCGCTCTCGGCTTGTCAGGAAGGTGCTCTGCGCGTATCAGCGAAACGGGAAAATTCAGGGAGGCTTTCTGTGAGCGGGCGTTTTTTATCGATCGGTGAATGCATGGTGGAGCTTTCGCAGGCAGGCGCCGGATTGCTACGCAAGGGCTTTGCCGGCGATACGCTGAACACCGCCTGGTATGCTCGCGCCTGCCTGCCGGCAGATTGGTCGGTGGAGTATTTTACCGCGCTCGGCGACGAAGCCATGTCCGATGAGATGATCGCCTTCTACAAGCAGGCTGGCATCGGCACGGAATTTATCAGGCGCATCAAGGGTAAAGCGCCCGGTCTCTACATGATCAGCCTCAAGGACGGCGAGCGCTCCTTCAGCTACTGGCGCGACAACTCGGCCGCCCGCCAGCTGGCAGCCGATGCGGAGCTCCTGCGCGAGGCGATCGAGGCATGCGACGTCATCTATTTCTCCGGCATCACACTTGCGATCCTGTCTCGCAATGACGCCGATACGTTGCTCGCCGAAGTCCGTCGCGCCAAGGCCGCCGGCAAGATCGTGGCCTTCGACCCCAATATCCGCCCGCGGCTTTGGTCCGGCTATGACGTGATGCATGCGACGATCAGCGAAGGTGCGCGCGCCTCGTCCCTGGTGCTGCCGAGTTTTGACGACGAAGCAACGCACTTCGGCGACGTCTCGATCGCTGCGACGATCCAGCGGTATCGCACGCTTGGCGCGACCGATGTGGTCGTTAAGAACGGCGCAGAGGGAGCGACCCTGAGCTTCGACGGCGTGGAGAGCTTCGTCCCAGCCGAAAAGGTCGAACAGGTCGTCGACACGACCAGCGCCGGCGACAGTTTCAACGGCGCATTTCTCGCCCGCTATCTCGAAACGAAGGACGCCCCTGCTGCAGCGGCGTTTGCCGCGAAGGTCGCCGCACGCGTGGTTAGCGAACACGGCGCCCTCGTCGCATGGGAAAAGCTCGGCATCGACAAGACCTGAGCAACATCGAACGATCGGCGCAGTGCGACTGTAATATTTCCATCATCGACGACCGCCAGAATGTGAGGCGCGGGAATCGAGTCTCCGGGTCAGCCGGGAATTGGGCCGGCGCCCCCGCGGGCGCGGCATGGATGGGATTGGGGCGTGCTGCAACATATGTCGGATGTTGGAGGCAACGAAGGCCGGTATGCATCTCGGCTGGGCATGGCGGAACGGCTGGTGATTGTCAGCGATGCCTGGCATCCGCAGGTCAACGGCGTCGTCCGTTCGATCGAGAACACCAATCGCGAACTGGCGAAGATGGGCATCGACGTGGCGATGGTGACGCCGCAGGGCTTTCACAGCGTGCCCTGCCCCACGTATCCCGAAATTCGTCTCTCGATAGCGAGCTACCGCCGCGTCGCGCGCGAGATCAAGAAACACATGCCCTCCTACGTTCATATCGCGACGGAGGGCCCGTTGGGACTGACGGCGCGGCGCTGGTGCCTGAAGAATCGCATGCCTTTCTCCACCAGCTACCACACCCGCTTTCCGGAATACGTTTCGGCTCGCCTGCCCATACCGAAGAGCTGGCTTTACGCCTTCGTTCGCTGGTTTCACAACTCGGGCGCCGGTTGCATGGTCGCGACCCCAAGCCTCGCGCGCGAACTCTCCGAAAAGGGCATTCGAAACCTCATGCCGTGGAGCCGCGGCATTGATGCCGATCATTTCCGCCCCATGCCCCCGGAAGATGCGCCGTTCAGCCTTACCCGCCCGATCTTCATGACAGTCGGCCGCGTTGCCCTGGAAAAGAACCTGCCGGCCTTCCTGGATCTCGACCTGCCCGGATCGAAGGTCGTCGTCGGTGACGGGCCGGCCCGCACGGAACTCGAGAAACGCTATCCCGATGTGCATTTCACCGGCCTAAAAGTCGGCGAGGAGCTGGCAAAGGCCTATGCCCAGGCCGATGTCTTCGTCTTCCCGTCGCTGACGGATACGTTCGGCAATACGATCCTCGAGGCCCTCGCGTCAGGCGTTCCCGTGGCCGCCTACCCTGTCACCGGCCCGTTCGACATCATCGGAGACGACAACGAAGTCGGAGCACTCGACGACGACCTGAAAACGGCCTGCCTGACGGCATTGTCTGCTTCCCGCGAGAAAGCACGCGAACTCGCGCTTCAATATTCCTGGGAAGCGGCAACCACGCAGTTCATCAACAACATCCGCGCTGCCAACGGTGTCATTACGCCGAAATGGAAAAAGGCCTGGCAATTTGCCGCCAAGTCGCTGCCAAGAACGAAAAAGCCCGGCGAAGCCGCCGGGCCTGTCTCTTCGGGAACCTGAAGGCGTTACTTGCTGAGCGCCTCGCGCAGCGTCTGGCTGGCGACCGAGACCGCGCTGCGCACTGCCGGTGTCTCGGCAATGGCGTTCAGAAGCACGAAGTCATGGATCGTACCGTTGTAGCGGATGGAGGTTACCTTGACGCCGGCTTGCGTCAGCTTGCGGCCATAGGCCTCGCCTTCGTCGCGCAGCACGTCGTTCTCATCGGTAATAATCAATGCCGGCGGCAAGCCCTTCAGTTGGTCGAGCGATGCCTGGAGCGGCGAAGCGGTCGGCTCCTTGCGCTTGGCTTCGTCAGGCAGATAGGCGTTCCAAAACCACTTCATGGCCTCCTTGGTCAGCCAGGGACCATTGGCGAACTGGTTGTAGGAGCCGGTCTCGAAGTTGGCGTCGGTCACGGGATAGAACATGACCTGCTGATCGATTGCGGGACCGCCCCGCTCCTTGGCTAGAAGGGTCACTGCTGCCGTCATGTTGCCACCGACGCTATCGCCGGCCACTGCCAGGCGGCTCGCATCGACGTTGAATTCCTTCTGATGCTCAGCGACGTATTTCGTAGCGGCATAGGCCTGCTCGATCGCGATCGGATAGCGTGCCTCAGGCGAGCGCTCATAATCAACGAAGACGACGGCGGCCTTGGCGCCGTTGGCGATCTCGCGAACGAGCCGGTCATGCGTCTCGGCATCGCCGAGAACCCAGCCGCCACCGTGGAAATACATCACGACGGGCAACTTGCCCTTCGCGCCTTCCGGACGGACGACGCGCAGCTTGATGCTGCCGGTCGGACCAGCCTTGATCGTGAGGTTCTCTTCCTTGGCGGCGAGTTTCTTGACATCGCCCTTCTGCGCTCCGGCAAGTACGTCGCGGGCGTCGGACGGAGACAGCGTGTAGATCGGCTTGGCGCCGGCCAGCGCGTCGATGAACTTCTGCGTCGTCGGTTCCAATACCGGATCGGCAGCGGCGCCGAATGTGGTGGCTGCCAGGATCGTGGCTGCGGAGAGTGCGGTCTTGATGGTCGACATTGTCCAGTCCTCTTGGTTGCGGTTCGTCGTGAACACACCATTTGTTTATCGCACTATTGTTTATCGCACGATAAACATTCTGGCATAACTCCTATGCAACAAACTTGATTGCGATTATTTATTGCGCGATATAATTAGATCATTTCCGGAGAACACGACATGAGCGACGATCTCAACCTCGACGATTTTATGTGCTTCGCCCTCTACACCGCGAACCACGCGATGAACCGCGTCTACAAGCCGATGCTTGACGCACTGGATCTCACATACCCGCAATATCTGGTAATGGTCACTCTCTGGAAGGAAGACAGACAGACTGTCGGCGGCATCGGCGAGAAGCTGCATCTCGAGTCGAGCACCCTTACCCCCCTCCTCAAACGCATGGAAGCGACCGGCTACATCAAGCGGCAGCGCGGCAAGGAGGACGAGCGTGTCGTCATTATTGGCCTGACTGAGGAAGGCCGCGAACTCAGGAAGCGTGCGGCATCCATTCCCGGCTGCATTCTGGATGCATCGGGCCGGGAATTTGCAGAACTGAAGCGGCTGGCGGCAGATATCATCACACTACGCGATACGCTGTCGCGTTATGAGACGTAAGATTGCTCGCTTGATCAGCTCCGTCTTTTCTTCGATTCGTACGGATTTTCGGGCGAGCGGTAGTGAATGCGGATCGGCACGCTCGGCATGTCGAAATCGTTGCGCAAGCCATTGATCAGATAACGCGTATAGGATTCCGGCAACGCGTCCGAGCGCGTGCAGGAGATCATGAAGGCCGGCGGGCGAGCCTTCACCTGCGTCATATACTTGAGCTTGATACGGCGACCGGAGACTGCCGGTGGCGGATGCTGAACCTGCTGCTGCTCCAGCCAACGGTTGAGGCGAGCGGTCGAGATGCGCTTGTTCCAGACCTTGTCCGTATCGATGATCGACTGCATCAGCTTGTCGAGCCCGCGACCCGTCTGGCCGGAGATCGGTACGGCGCGGATTCCTCGCGCCTGCGGCAGCAGCCGGTCGGTCTTTTCGCGCAGGTCCGCGAGAACCGCCTGCGGCTCCTCGATCATGTCCCACTTGTTGAAGGCGAGCACGGCAGCCCGGCCCTCGCGCAGCACGAGATCGACGATGTGCAGATCCTGTTTCTCGAAGGGGATCGTCGCGTCAAAGACGATGACGACAAGTTCGGCGAAGCGGATAGCGCGGAGCGTATCTGCAACCGAAAGCTTTTCCAGCTTCTCGATCACCTTGGCCTTGCGGCGCATGCCTGCCGTGTCGAACATCTTGATGGTGCGGCCGCGCCAGTCCCATTCAACCGAGATGGAGTCGCGTGTGATTCCGGCTTCCGGTCCGGTCAGCAACCGGTCCTCACCCAGGAAGCGGTTGATCAGGGTCGACTTGCCGGCATTCGGGCGGCCGACGATCGCCACACGCAGCGGCTTGGTGTCGTCGTATACGGGTTCTTCCTCTTCCTCGCCTTCCTCGCCGGACGACTGAGGGATATCGACGTCGGTGACGGCGACATCTTCCTTCGGCGGAAACGCCCGGTCTTCGCCAAGCGCGGCAACGATCGCATCCCTAAGATCGAGCATCCCCTGCCCGTGCTCCGCCGAGATCGGAGTCGGCTCGCCAAGGCCGAGCGAATAAGCGTCGTAAAACCCAGCGTCCGAGCCGCGAGCTTCCGACTTGTTGGCCACGAGCACGACCGGCTTGCCGCGACGACGCAGCATTTCCGCGAGCGCCGTGTCGACAGGCGTCAGGCCCGTCTTGGCATCGACGACGAACAGAGAAAGGTCGGCTTCATCGATCGCCGCTTCGGTCTGGGCGCGCATGCGGCCCTGCAGGCTCTCTTCATGGGCCTCTTCAAGACCGGCGGTATCAACGATGGTGAAACGCAGGTCGACGAGCCGCGCCTCGCCGGGGCGACGGTCGCGGGTGACACCCGGCGTGTCGTCGACAAGCGCCAGCTTCTTCCCAACCAGGCGGTTGAAAAGCGTCGACTTGCCAACATTCGGGCGACCGACGATGGCGACCGTGAAGCTCATTGATATTCCTTACTTTCAGCCCTGTGCGGCGGGCGCCTTGCCGGATGCGGTGATGTTATCAAGCATCATCTGGGCGCGATTGGCAACATTGCGCGGGCTCTGCGCGTCGTCGGCGATCGCCTGGAACCACTGGCGTGCCTGCGGCATGTTGCCAGCCTTGTAGGCAGCAAGGCCGAGTGCTTCGCGGGCGGAGTGACGGAAGGCGTTGCCGGGAACAGCCATTTCCTCAACCTGGGCCGAGACCTGTTCGTAGGTGCCACCTTCGATCAGCAGCCAGCCGGCGCGCATTCTGGCGGCATCGCGCACAGCTGCCGGCGCGGCGTTATCCTTGCCGATCACCTCAAAGGCCGCCACAGCACCCGCCGTATCGCCCTTCTGGGCGAGAACGCTTGCGGCACGCATCCGCGCGAGGATCGGATAGGCTCCGTGGCCTTCCTTTTCGAGCGTCTCAAGCGCTGCCAGCGCCTCGTCGTGCTTGTTCTCGTCGGCGAGTTTCATGGCAGCGATAAACTTGTCACCCGCGCCGGAGGACTGGTTGTCGTCCCAATATTCATAGACCTTGTAGCCGACGGTGCCGAGAACGATCAGGACGGCGAGCGCGATCAGGTAGCGGCCGAACCGGCGCCATGCGCCTTTCACCTGGTCGGAACGCAGTTCCTCATTAACTTCACGAATGAAGCTGTCGTCGTTGAATGCCATTCTCGTCTCCGGCCGCGGATATGCTTCGGCATGCGGGTTGCACGCACATTGTGGCGCCTTCTACCCCATTTTTCAGCAGTTGTAAGGGGGATTGGAAAGATTCGTCACATAACGATCGGAGCCACGCCAATCAATAGCTCGTGCAGCTTGAACGTGATGAGCGCCCAGGCGATCGCGCCGATGATGACGGCATAGAGATCATACTTGCCCGAGACGAACGGACGAAGGGTGAGCTCGCCGGCGCGCTCACGACGCTTCAGCGCAATCCGCAGGATCACACCCCATGCCAGGAAAGCACCAAACAGCAGTACCGAAGAGGTCTCGCCATTGGCCAGCAGGTGCGAGAAGGCCCAGATCTTCACCGAAAGCACCATCGGATGCTTCGCCTTGACGGCGATATACCCCGCCGGCAGCAGCGCGGCGACCAGACAGATCATTGCGAGCAGCATCAGGGTCAGGGTGATGTGCGCCATCCAGACCGGCGGCGTGTAGAGCAAGCCGGTCACCTGACGGGCCTGACCAAAGCCGTAAATCAGCAGGATCAGCGCGAGAATGCTGACGATGGAATACGCCAGCTTCCAGCCGTTCTCGCCGAGACTATCGATCATGGACTGTCGAAAGCCGGGCGCGATGACGCGTATGAGATGAAGTCCGAGGAAAATGATGATGCCGACGATAAGCAATGTCATGGCGATCTCCTGTGCGTTTTCCGAGACTTAGCCGGAGCCGCGCAAAAACGCCAGCGTCACCGCAGCTTCGCCGCATTTCTGTAACAGGAAAGCCGCAAACAAATTCTCGCGGTGTCCATGTTTCGTTCTTTTTTCCAGGCCTCCCTCGCCCTCTCTTTGTTTATTCCAGGCACAGCGGGCGCTGTCGACCAGCCGAAACAGCTGGTGATGATCTCGTTCGACGGTGCGCACGACAATGCGCTCTGGCAGAAAAGCCGTGAGATGGCCGCCAAGAACGGCGCCCATTTCACCTACTTCCTCTCCTGCACCTTCCTGATGAACCAGGCGACCAAGAAGGCCTATCAGGCGCCGCACCAGAAGCTTGGCAAATCCAATGTCGGCTTTGCCCAGGGCGACGACGAGATTCGCGAGCGGCTCGGCAACATCTGGCACGCCCACCTCGAGGGGCACGACATCTCGAGCCACGCCTGCGGCCACTTCGATGGACGGCAGTGGAGCGAGGCAGATTGGGGCAAGGAGTTCGCCACCTTCCAAGCCACCTTGAAAAATGCCTGGAAGAGCGTCGACCTCGAAGAACCCAAGGGCTGGCAGGATCTGGTCGACCATGGCATCCACGGCTTCCGCGCGCCCTATCTCTCGGCAACGCCGGGCGCCGATATGATCGCCGCGGAAAGGAAGGCCGGTTTCACCTATGACGCCAGCCTGGTGACCAAGGGGCCGACCCTGCCGGTCGAGGAAAACGGCATCATCCGCTTCGGCCTGCCACTGATCCCCGAGGGCCCGCGCGAAAAACCGATCATCGGCATGGACTACAACCTCTTCGTTCGCCACTCCAACGGCGAGGAAGACAAGGCCGATTCGAAGGCATTCGAAGACCGCTCCTATGCCGCCTTCAAGGAAGCCTTCGACAAGCAGTATTCAGGCAGCCGCATCCCGCTGCAGCTGGGCTTTCACTTCGTCGAGATGAACGGCGGCGCCTATTGGCGCGCGCTCGACCGGCTGGTCAGCGATGTCTGCCGTCGCGCGGACGTAGCCTGCGTCAGCTATTCGAAGGCGATCCCGATGATCGAAGCGCGGGGTAAGCTGCAGGACCAGACGCAAACATCGGGTCTTTAAGCAGGCATTGCCATCCCTTCCGCCTTTTGCCGGCGCGGCCATCTGGTCCGTTTGCAATTAGCGCTTACGCGACTACCTTCTGTCCTACGCCACCCTCCTCGTAGTGGCGGAGAGAAGACGACCGGGAGCTAGTCATGTGCCGGAATATCAAACCCCTCTTCAATTTCGATCCGCCAGCAACGGACGAGGAGATCCATGATGCGGCGCTTCAGTTCGTGCGGAAGCTGAGCGGAACGACCAAACCATCGAAACGCAATGAGGCGGCGTTCGAACGTGCGGTCAATTCGATCGCGAAATGCGCCCACGAGTTGCTTGATTCACTGGAGACTTCCCAGCCTCCTCGTGACCGTGAAGAAGTGGCCGCAAAGGCTCGCGCGAGAACAGCGATGCGGTTCGCCTAAGAGGGCCTCACAGCCGACGACTCTAGCCGTCGGCGTGAACGATGCCAGCCTCGCGCTCCAGATAGCGTTGGTCGATATCCGGCAGCGGCTCGCCTTCGATCGCGGATTCGAAGGTGCGAAGGCGCTTGTAGATCGACAACAGCTCGACGATGGTCGTCCAGGAATTGACGAGATACTGGAACGAGCCGCGCACCTGGTCGAAGACGTTGTTGATCTGCGTCATCAAGCCGAGCGTCAGCTTGCCGGCGACGATCGACGGCACGAGCACGATCAGGCTGAAGAGGTTATCCGCCTGCAGATAGAAGATGCGGGCGACGTTGAAATACATGTAGTGGAAATAGAGCCGGAAATAGTTGCGGCGCACATTGGCGAAAAGCTCGGCGACAGTCGGCGGCGTCGCGCGGTCGGCATGGTCTTCGCCGTAGACGAGTTCCTTGCGGTAGGAGGCTTCGACGCGCTGGTTGCGGAACTCGAGGCCCGGCAGCTTGATGCCGACCAATCCGAGGAAGACTGTTCCGAAGATCGACCAGAAGATTGCGGCCCAGACGAGCGCGTGCGGCACCTCGCCGATCAGCGGCAACTCGGTGATATTAGCGCCGATCTTGAATAGCACCGGCAGAAAGGCGATCAGCGTCATGACCGAGCTGACGAGGCTGACGCCAAGGCTTTCGACCGTGGAGGAAAAGCGCATCGTGTCTTCCTGGACACGCTGCGAGGCGCCCTCGATGTGCCTGAGCTTCGGCCAGTGTGCCATGTAGTATTCGTTCATCGCCGTGCGCCAGCGGAAGATCCAATGGCTGACGAAGAAGAGGTTGAGCACGCCGACGGTGATCGCCACGAAGGCGATGCCGGCAAAGCCCAACATGCCGAGGTAGAGTTGCATTGCGGTCACCGGCGCCGTCTTTGCGAGCGCCTGCTGGATCAGGTCATAGAACGGTCCATACCACGCATTGATGGCGACGCTCACCTGAACCGAAAAGTAGGTGTTGAAGATGATCAGTGCCGAGCCGAGCACCGACCACATCTGCCAGCGATGCGGGCTGTAGGTAAACCAGAAGGCGGCGAAGAGCGCCACGGCCAAAGCATAATAGATGTAGAACCACAGGAACGGAGCCGACCAGAAGACCGAAACACCGATTGGAGCCTCCGCCCCTGGAGCCAGCGGCGGGAGGCCGATCACCGAGCCTAGGCCGGAACCCACGAAATACCAAAAGAGAACGGCCAGAAGTGCCCAAGCAACAGCTGAGATGAAGAAAAGCCTGGGCCTGGGGAAATACGATACGAACACGGGAGAGCTTGCTTTCCTGAACTGGAGTCTTCGGTGTCTCTAAACAGACAGATTGCGGCGAAAACTACGGCAGTTCGCAAAGAGCGGCAATGGCCTCACCCCATTGTTACGCACTTGTAACGCGCTATGACAGCTTTTTGGCGACCGGCATCACCAGCATTGCGCACACCAGCAGCGCCGCCGCGGCAGCGTAAGTCGGCGTCGTAAAGCTGCCGGTTCGCTCTGCCATCCAGCCAGCAACAATGGGGCCCACAATCTGCCCGACTCCGAATGCTGCCGTCATCGTCGCCAATATCCGGCGCGGGCTGGCCGGCGAAAGTTTACGGCCGATCTGCAGGCCATAGGCGGTGATCGCGAGGAAGGTCGCTCCAAACAACGCTCCCCCAATCAGCGGCGCAACAGAGTGCGGCAGTAGAACAGTCGCCAACACACCGACCGCCTCGATAAGCAGCGCCGCCACGTAGACCCAGCCCAATCCTAGCGGACGGACGAACGGCTTCCATGCAAAAAGCGCGACCGAAGCTGTCAGGCCGGCGATGAACCAGCAGAGAAACTCAACCATCGGCCCGGCGGCATCCATGCGCGCGATCGTCACCAGAAATGTGCCTGTAATCACATAGCCGAACCCGAACAGGCCATAGGACGCCGTGACAAGCAGCATCGGCAGGCTCCAAGCGATCCGCGGTTCCTTGCCGGTCTGTGCCGCGGCAGCCGGGCCCGACGGCAGCAGCCACCAGACTGCCAGCAGGCTGAGAGCCGAATAGATCGCGCCTCCAACCCAGGACGCCCGCCAGGCGTCGCTGCTTCCATCAAAGAACAACCCGACCAGCAGAACCATCACCGATGAAAGCGCGATGCCGGCACCCGGGCCGCCGAAATGGGCTGCCTGCACATGGTCGTTACCGGCCATGGCTCCGTGGCTAAGTACAATCTGCGAACTGAATACGAGAGCAAAGGCACTCGCAACACCCGCCAGGAAGCGGATGACTGCAAAGACCATGACGGATGTCGTCGTGGCCATGGCAGCAAGAAGCAATGCTGTCGCCGCAAGCGCAAGGAGTGCGACCTTGCGCTCACATCCTGTTGCCCACCCGTAGGCGGCGAGAACAGCGCCCACCAGATAGCCGACGAAGTTCGCAGAGGCGATGAAGCCGGCATCGGCGGCCGAGAGCGGCACGCCGCTGATCATGCTCGGCAGGATCGGCGTGTAGGAAAAGCGTCCAAAGCCCATCGCGGCGGCCATGGCGATGGCGCCTGCAAGGCCAGTTCGAAACAAGTTTTCGGGGAAAGTTTCATTGCGTGCCAACATGGCGTGTTTATCGCGCTGCAACACGGCGCCGACAATCAAGAATTTCTGATCGATTGATCAATCTCACGAAATCATAAAGCCAGCCCTTGAAAGCGACTATCTTACGATATATGTTTTACGACATAGTGGAAGATACATCTTAAGAGTGACCTATGAGAGGTTTTAGAGGCGGAATGATGGGTGGTGGCGGTTTTCGCATGGGGCGGAAATTCGCATCAGGCGACCTGCAACTGGTGATCCTGGCCTTGCTGGTGGAGCAGCCCCGCCACGGCTACGAATTGATCAAGCTCTTGGAAGAGCGTTCGGGCGGCTTCTATGTTCCAAGCCCCGGCGTAATCTATCCGGCGCTAACCTACCTGGAAGAAACCGGCCTTGCCGACGTGGAGAGCGAAGGCACCAAGAAGCTCTACCGCATCACGGAGAGCGGCCGCAGGCTCGTCGAGGAGAACCAGTCGATGATCGACATGACGCTCGGAAAGCTGGAGAAAATCGGCGCGAAGATGGCGCATGTCCGCAAGATTTTCGACCCAGAAAGCCGCAATGGCGATCGGGACGAGGACGCATTTCCGGAAGACAAAAGCGAAGTCGCAGCTGCACGAATGCTGCTGAAATCGGCCCTCCGGCTCCGCTTTCCCTGGTCGAAGGACGAGGCCAAGCGCATCGCCGGCATTCTGGAGCGCGCGGCCGGCGAAATTCTTGCCGGCGGACGTTCGGGCGAGTGAGGCCTCAGGCGCCGCCTTCCGGCAGCGTCAGGATCAGCGGGCCATTTCGCGTGGCGACGACCGTGTGCTCGTATTGCACGGTCGGGGCCTCCGGGTCCGCGTAGAGCGTCCAGGCGTCGTCGCCGCCTTCCGCCCATGTTGCGCCGAGCGAGAGGAACGGCTCGACCGTGAAGACGAGGCCTTCCGTGATCATTCGCTTCTCGGACGGATCCGGCCAGGTCGAGAGCTCGGCCGGCTCCTCGTGCAGCGAACGGCCGATCCCGTGGCTCGCCAGATTGGCAACGAGCGTATAGCGATTCTTCAGGGCGAAGGCGCCGACAGCCTGCCCGATCTTGGCCAGCGGCTCGCCCGGTTTCACCTGGTTAAGCCCAACCCACAGCGCCCTTTTGCCGTCGCGGCAGAGCTTTTCGATCTTGGACCTGTGCGGCGGAACACTGAACGACGCGCCGGTGTCGGAAAAGAATCCGTCCTTCTCCGCTGAGACATCGATATTGACCAGATCCCCCGGGCGAATGACGCGCGGGCCTGGAATGCCGTGGGCGATTTCCTCATTGACGCTGATGCAGGTCGCACCGGGAAACTGGTAGCAAAGTTCGGGCGCAGAACGCGCACCGGCATCTTCCAACACTTTGCGGCCGATCTGATCGAGCTCCAGGGTCGTGATACCCGGTTCAAGCGATGCGCTCATCACTTGCAGGGCATTGGCGCAGATTCGCCCGATTTCCTTTAGCTTGAGGAGTTCGTCTTCGCTTTCAATGATCATGAACGTCTACCCGGCCTTCTTCGGCCGGTCGGCCGGCTCTCGATCACGATGAGAGCACGACGGCGTTCAGAATCCAATTCATCCTTTACGGCATCATGCTCCAGCTTCAGGCGGTGGCTTTCGCCTCTTCGTCGCTTTCAGTCAATGCCTTTCTGACGAGCGGCGCGACTTTCGTGCCGTAGAGTTCGATCCCGCGCATGATCTGGTCGTGGGGCATCAAGCCGATCGCCATCTGCAGCAGGAAACGGTCGTTCTTGAACAACCGATGGTGCGCGATGATCTTCTCCGCGACCAATTCCGGATCGCCCACGAAGAGCGCGCCGCTAGGTCCGCGGGACATGTCGAAATGCGCCCTGTTCGTCGGCCCCCAGCCGCGCTCGCGGCCAATTCGGTTCATGACCTCGGTCTGCGGGCCGTAGAACTGATCGGCAGCAGCGTCCGTCGTATCGGCGATGAAGCCGTGCACGTTGATGCTGGTCTTGAGCTTCGATGCCTCCTGCCCGGCTCGGCGAGCCGCCTCGCGATAGAGGTCGAACAGCGGCGCGAAACGGCGCAGCTCGCCGCCGATGATCGCCAGTGCCACTGGCAAGCCCATCGCGCCCGCGCGCGCAACCGATTGCGGCGTGCCACCAACGGCGATCCACAAGGGCAAGGGGTCCTGCAGCGGCCGCGGGTAAACGCCACGCCCATTGATCGGCGCACGCAATTCACCCGACCAGGTGACCACTTCCTCGTCGCGGAGGGCCATCAGCAGGTCGAGCCTTTCCTCGAACAGTTGGTCGTAGTCCTCGAGATTGTAGCCGAACAGCGGGAAGGACTCGATGAACGAGCCTCGTCCGGCCATGATCTCGGCACGCCCGTTCGAAAGCAGGTCGAGTGTTGCGAACTGCTGGAAGACCCGAACCGGATCGTCTGAACTCAGCACGGTCACTGCGCTGGTCAGCCTGATGTTCTTCGTTTTCATCGCAGCGGCCGCGAGAGCGACTGCCGGAGCCGAGGCCGCATAATCGGGCCGGTGGTGCTCGCCCAATCCGAATACGTCGAGCCCCACCTGGTCCGCGAGTTCGATTTCATCGATCAGATGCTTCAGCCGCTCGGCCCCTTCCTCACCCTTGCTTCGGCTCGGGTTCGGGTTCACGTCGGCAAAGGTGTAGAGGCCCAGTTCCATCGCTCGCATCCCGTTGTATCTACTGATGGAGATAAGGACTGAGCGGCCTCAGGGCAAACATAAATTCTGGAACCGATCGTTCGAAAAATATCGATAAGCAGTACCGCCGCGACCTGGGATCGCGGCGGTACTTTGATTCTGAAATCAACGGTTTCAGCGCCTGAATGGAATCATTTTCCGAACGGCTTCGTATCTGAGATAAAGGCCACCCCATGCAATGAGCCCGAGATAGCCGCCGAACAGCAGATGGGAAAAGACCGGGCTCCCGACACGCAGATGCGTCGCTATCGCGCCTCCGAGCAGACCGGTGAGTAGGATTGCGCCGAGCACCGACGTCCGCGGAATTGCATAGAGCAGCGCGCACAACAGCGTCAGGGAACCGAGGCCGCGAGCAAGCATCGGGTCGCCCGAATAACCGAGCGCCGTCATAGTCTCCGTGACCGGCACGATCGGCACCAGCTTGATCGCGCCGTCGAACACCAGGAAGGCCACGATCAGCCCGCTCATGACAGTGCCGGTGACGGTCTGCCAGCGCGGAAGCCCGGCAGTTGAATCAACAATTGCAGACATGCCTCTATCCCCCTGTTTCGATTCTAGTCTCAGATCCTGGGCAGCAGCTCGGCGAGCTGGTCGGCGCATTTGCCCCAGCCTTCGTGGAAGCCCATCTGCTCGTGCTGTTCCTTGTCGGCCGCAGTCCAGTGCCGCGCCTTCGCGGTATATTTCGTCCGGCCGTTGCCGAGGTCTTCGAGCAGGATGATGCCGACGAAGAACGGCTTTTCGGATGGCACCCAGGCGCTGGTGAACGCATCGGTGAAGACGATCTTCTCGTTTTCGACGATCTCCAGATAGACACCGCGGTTCGGAAATTCCTGGCCCTCGGGGCTGCGCATGACGATGAGGTTCGAGCCGCCCGGCCGTGCATCGACTTTCACATCAGCAAGGGTCCAGGGACGTGGTACGAACCATTCCTTCATCAGGACAGGATCGGTCCAGGCCTTGAAGATCTTCTCGCGCGGAGCGTCGAATTCCCGGACGAGAACCAGTTCGTGTTGGGCTTCTGCGGTCATCTCGGCATTCCTCCTATTGAGTGAAACCTGTTTTCGATCAAGTTGTTACAAGGACGTGGGAGGTTTTCCGGTTCCGACAACCCGGCGCAATTATTTCTGGAATTATTTGGCGATCGGCTGCGCGGCCCCATGGGCGAGGCTGTCGATCTGCTGGCGGATATGCGCGGCTTCCGCTGCCGAATGAGCAAGTGCTATGGCGCGATCGAAGGCCTCGTGCGCCTCGCGGGCACGACCGATCTGCTTCAGCAGACCGCCACGCAGGCCGTGATAGTAGAAGTAGCCATCGAGCTTCTCGCCAAGCGTTTCGACGAGTGCCAGCGCCACGTCCGGCCCTTTGAGTTTGGAGACGGCGACGGCGCGGTTGAGCGTAATGACCGGCGACGGTTGAACACGCTCCAGCGCCCGATAAAGCAGCTCGATCTCTTCCCAGTCCGTATCCTCGGCGCGCCTGGCCCGCGAATGCAGGGCAGCGATCGCCGCCTGCAGCTGGGAAGGCCCCGGTTGGCGATGGCGGATCGCCTTGTCGAGCAGCGCCAGCGCCTCGTTGATCAGCTCGCGGTTCCACAGCGAACGATCCTGATCCTCGAGCAGCACGATATCGTCCTCACCGTTGAAACGGGCCTGGCGCCGCGAGATCTGCAGGAGCATCAATGCGAGCAGACCCATCAGTTCAGGCTCGCCGGGGAAGATGCGCAGCAGGAGCCGCGCGAGCCGGATCGCCTCGTCGCTGAACGCACAGGCGTCGTGCTTCGGATCCGCCTGGCTGTAACCCTCGTTAAAGATCAGGTAGATCATTGTGCTGACGATCGAGAGCCGCTCGGCCCGCTCCTGCGCGTCCGGCGTCTCGAAGGGTACACCGGCCTTGGCAACGCGAGCCTTGGCCCGCGTGATCCGCTGCTCCATCGCGCTTTCGCCAACAAGAAAGGCACGCGCGATCTGCTGTACTGACAGGCCCGAGACGATGCGCAGCGCCAATGCGATCTGTTGCGTCGCCGGCAGATCCGGGTGGCAGCAGATGAAGAGCAGCCGCAGGATATCGTCGCGATAGTTGGAATCATCAAGCCGTTCGGCAATATCGCTCTCAGCATCGCTGGTATCGGAGATCAGTTCTTCATCAGGAAGTGCCTGCGTCTTCGAACGCTTGCGCACGGCGTCGATGCCACTGTTGCGGCCGACGAAGATCAGCCATGCCGTCGGATCGCGCGGCGGCCCCTTGTCCGGCCAGGTACGGATGGCGCGCAAACAGGCCTCCTGGAAGGCCTCCTCCGCGATATCGAGATCGCGGAAATATCTGAGCAGCGCACCAAGCGCTTTCGGTCGGGCCGAAGCAAGCGTCACGTCGATCCAGGCAATGTCTGTCATGCCGAAGAAACTCCCGGTCGGAACACGTAGAACGGCCGAATTTCGTAAGAGGTAGAACCCGGGTTGACCGTGGAGAGCTCCTTGGAAAACGCAACGGCTTCCTCCAGAGTGTCGAAATCAACCACGTAAAAACCGAGGAGTGCTTCCTTCGTTTCCGCGAAGGGGCCATCGAGAACGAGCGGTTCCTCCTTGCCCTTGCGCACGGTGGTCGCCGCTGTCGTCGGCATCAGCCGGCCGACAGGACCAAGCTTGCCGCGCTCGGCCAAAGGTGCCTGAACCGCATAAAGCTTCGCCATCACGGCGTCTTCCTCCTCCTTGGTCCAGGAGAACACCGTTTCTTCATTGGCGTAACAAAGGATTGCATAAAGCATGTCTTACTCCTCTTCCTGAATGACGAAGGAGTAGCGTGACATCCGACAGAACGCAGCAAAAAATTGCAGCGCGCAAAAGGAGATGCCGCCGCCCTGACGGCAGGGGCCGGCGTGCCGAATGCGGCAAACGGACGACGTCTGCGGTCGCAGCCTTTCTTGCTAAAACGGTCGGGCCTGACGAGCGCCAGCTATCTCCTCTCCATCTAGTCAGCCTGATCCGACGTTGATGGCCTCCTGCACGGCCAGCTCGGCCATCGCTAACGCGGCCTCGCGTGTCTTGGCTGCAGCGACGAATCGGCCGTTGTGGCAGAAGGTTGCGCCATCGACGCCGCAAACGGCCTCCAGATCGTGATTGGTCAGGCCGGCCCAGGCAGCAGGCAGATCCGCACGAAGTTCGAACCCCTCGTCCCCGCGGCGAATGCCGGTGACGCACCAATCCCTTTCTCGCGGATGAACGACAAAGAGCAGGTGATCGGCGCCCGCCTTGACGATCGCGGGACGGAAAGGCATTCCCATCGGAAGTTCGAGCACGCGCCCCTGCCCCGTACGCTCTATCGCCTGAAGCACGAGCGTCTCTGCCCGCAGGTTGGCGGCGCTTTGAGCGATCTTCGCCTCGACGAAACTGCGGGCGATGGCGACGGCATCCTGAAATCTGCGATCATCGGCATTCGCGTCCGTTTCGTCGAACACCGGCTTCAAGGTTTCCAGCAAGGTCGGTAGCGTCAGCCCGGCCAGCGGTCCGGACGGGCTGAGCGCACCATTGTCAGTCAGATCGACCGGCAGCACGAAGGAGAGGTCGAACGAGGCATGCAAGGCCGCGACGTGAGCCTCTGGAATGCCGGTGACAACAAGATAGTCGTGGCCGTAGTGCTTCCAGACCAGGCCGAACGAACTGTAGGGCTGCCCATCGTCACGCAGCGGTGCGCCACGCTGATGGTGGTCGAAGATACGCTGAGAGGCATCATACGCGCCGCCGACGTCATAGATGATGCGGTCGGCGCCCGGCTTGATCCACTCCGGCGCCCTGCTGCGGATCACTCGAGCCTGCGGGAAGAGCCGGGTGAGGATGACGCTCGACAGCACCTCATCCGCATGGAAGCCACCGGAATGAGTGACGAGGAACTCTGGAGTCATGCAGGATGCGCCCTTGTTGGTTTGCGGAAGCCGCTTGCGGTCGGCAGCTCATAGCCTTTGCTGGCGGTCATCTCAACCCGTCACTGCCCGTCGTGCCCGCTTCAGTTCCGGCTATAGGGCCTAGACTAGGCGGCATGCTCAATCGAAACTGCAACCCCACGCCCCAGCGAATTGGCGACCATGCAGACCTCCTTCGCCCGTTCGATCACACGTTCGGCGCCGTCGCCATCCTGCTTTTCGCAGAGAACGGTCATCTTGGCCGATTTGGCGAGCAGCGGGCTCCCCTCGAGCTCCAGGACTACCGAGACCGCAATCCTGCCAAGCAAGACGCCCATCTCTTCGGCGACATAGCGCAGGTCGTTGCAGAAGCACCCGCCGAGCGCCAGCGCCAAAAGCTGTGCGCCGTTGAAGCCGAGCCCCTGCCCACCGGCCTTCCCCTCCGGACGATCGACAATGATGGTGTGCGGACCGGCCCACCCCATCGCCGCTTGCGTACCCTCGACATTCCGCAGCTCCACCGTGACCGCAACCATGCCAACTCCTCCGTGACTGAAACAGGCAAGTCCGAACACGCCGCAGTTTCGCGCGACCTGACGGGAAACTCGGTGCATATTATCCTCATCGATCCGACGGGAGACAAGGACATGACGCCTTCACCGTATTTGAATGACCCCAAGGTCTACATCGATACCGACACCTTCATTGACCTCGTCAGCAAAAAGACACGGTGCCTGATCTGCTGCGAACCCCTCGACAGTAAAGTGGTCAACCGGGAACACGTCCTGCCCAAGTGGATCCTGCGGAAGTACGACCTCTACGACAAGGAGGTCAGCCTGCCGCACGAATACCATGGTCGGCGATACGGTCGCCACACGATCCCCTGCTGCAAGGACTGCAATTCGATGCTCGGAAGAAAGCTTGAACAACCGGTGCGGCGATTAATGGAAGGCGGACACTCGAAACTTCTGCGCCATCTCGACGGTGACACACAACGCCTGCTGTTTGCCTGGCTTTCCTGGATCTTCCTGAAGTTCCTGATCAAGGACGGCGCCATCCCGATCAACCCCGATCACCGCGTGGAAGCGGTGATGCAAGACAAGAACACCGACTGGGCGACGCTGCATCACATTCATTGCCTCGCCAGGTCCCCCTACACCGGCGCGCATATCGCGCCAGAGGTGTTGGGCTCGATCGTCATCCTGGCGATTGACGACGATCGCTATCGTGAGGACTTCGACTTCGTCACCGTGCACGAAACGCAAACCATCATGATCCGTCTCGGCGATCTCGCCATCATCGCCAACCTGAGCGACAGTGGCCGCTCGATGGACATCATGCACCGGTTTGTTCTGCCCACAAGACAGGAGAGGTTTACGATCCTGCAGGCGCTTGAAATCTGCGCCGACATGTCGGCAACGACAACGCGGATCAAAGGCAAGCCAGTCTATTCCACGCGCGTCGAACAGGCGACGGGCCGCCCCTCGATCCACGCGGACCTACCCGTCTACGAGGCCAACCCTGTCGATCCGGGCACGCGCGCCGCAATATTCGAACTCGTTTACCGAGAGCATCTGCCACACCTGAAGATAGCGGGCAGCGACATGTCCGCCCTGCAAGCCATCAAGGAGAACCGTTTGACTTTTCTCGAGCATCGCATGAGCCGAGCCGCTGGCGAGATCGAGGAATAGCCGACCTACCTGCACCCTCAGCGAACGGGACCACGCTCGTCAGACGTCGGCAAGCGTGCGTTTGATGGCACTCCGCCATCCCTTCAGCTTCGCCGCACGCGTCTTCTCGTCCAAGCTTGGTTCGAAACGGCGGTCGCGTTTCCAACTCTTGGCAAACCCAACGCGGTCCGGCCAGACACCGGCCTTGCTGCCGGCAAGCCAGGCAGCGCCAAGCGCCGTGGTTTCGAGGATGACCGGCCGATCGACAGGCGCGTCGAGAATGTCCGCAAGCCGCTGCATCGTCCAGTCGGAGGCGACCATGCCGCCATCGACACGAAGGACGGTGCTCTCCACGCCGCCCTTCCAATCCTTGTGCATGGCATCGAGCAGATCGCGGGACTGGTAGCAGACCGCCTCGAGCGCGGCCCGAGCGAATTCCTTCGGCCCACTGTTGCGCGTCAGGCCAAAGATCGCCCCACGGGCGTTGGCATCCCAATGCGGCGCGCCGAGGCCGGTGAAGGCGGGAACCAGGTAGACCTCTTGCGTCGGATCCGCGGCATCGGCCAGCTCGCCGGTGCGCGAGGCGGTATCGATGATGCCAAGCCCGTCGCGAAGCCACTGCACCGCGGCTCCCGCGATGAAGATCGAGCCTTCGAGCGCGTAGGTGGTCTCGCCATTCAGCCGATAGGCGATCGTCGTCAACAGCCGGTTCTTCGAGCGAACCATGTCGCTGCCGGTGTTGAGCAGAGCGAAGCAGCCGGTGCCGTAGGTCGACTTCATCATGCCCGGCTCGAAGCAGGCCTGCCCGATGGTCGCGGCATGCTGATCCCCGGCGACGCCGAGGATCGGGATCTCCGCTCCGATGATTGCTTTCTCGGTCGTGCCGAAATCGTCGGCGCAGTCCTTTACCTCGGGCAGCATGGCTACCGGAACGCGCAGGATGTCGAGGAGATCCCTGTCCCACGTGTTGTCGGCAATGTTGTACATCAGCGTGCGAGAGGCGTTCGTCGCATCGGTCGCGAACACCTTGCCGCCGGTCAACCGCCAGATCAGGAACGTATCGACCGTGCCGAAGCACAATTCGCCCTTGGCGGCGCGTGCCCGTGCGCCCTTGACGTTCGCGAGCAGCCACGAAAGCTTGGTGCCGGAGAAATACGGATCGAGGAGAAGGCCGGTTTTCTTCGTAAAAGTCTTTTCGAGATCCTGTCTCTTCAGCTTGTCGCAATAGCTTGCGGTGCGGCGATCCTGCCAGACGATCGCGTTGTGGATCGGCTTGCCGCTCTCGCGTTCCCAGACCACAACCGTCTCGCGCTGGTTGGTAATGCCAAGCGCCGCAATGTCCTTTGCCGTGATCCTGGCCTCACGGATCGCCATCTTGATCGTCGAGATGACGGAATCCCAGATTTCCTCTGGATCGTGCTCGACCCAACCGGATCGCGGATAGATCTGGCGGAACTCCTTCTGGCCCGCACCGGCGATCTTCATCTCGCCGTCGAAGACGATCGCCCGTGTCGACGTCGTCCCCTGATCGATTGCCAGAACATACCCGCTCATGCCAGCCCTCCCGCTGATCGTGATTGTCGGGAGAAATCAATAGGACAGGAGGGCGATTGAGGAAAGAACCCGCCATCGCTTCGACACAGGAGTTTTGCCTTGACCGCAATTGCCAGCAGAGATGCTTTGCGCATAACCTCAGCTCTATTGCGTCGCAAAACACCCTGAGGAGAAGCGCATGGCCAGAACAGTCGTCGTCACCGGATCCACCAGCGGCATCGGGCTTGCGATCGCGACAGCCTTTGCCGGCAAGGGCGACAACGTCGTCATCAACGGCTTCGGAAAGCCCGAGGAAATCAAGGCGATAGTCGAGAAGCTTGAATCAGTCTCGGAGGCAAAGGCGATCTACCATCCGGCAGACATGACAAAGCCGACCGAAATCGCGGATCTGATCGAAACGGCCGCCAAGACCTTCGGCAGTGTGGATGTGCTGGTCAACAACGCCGGCATTCAGCATGTCGAGAAGATCGAAGACTTCCCGATCGAAAAGTGGGACCAGATCATAGCCATCAATTTGTCCAGCTCGTTTCACACGATGCGGGCGGCGATTCCGTTGATGAAGGCAAAGAAGCTAGGCCGCGTAATCAACATCGCCTCCGCGCACGGGTTGGTCGCCTCACCCTTCAAATCCGCCTATGTCGCGGCAAAGCATGGTATATTGGGCCTGACGAAGACCGCCGCGCTCGAACTTGCCGAATTCGGCATAACCGTGAACGCGATTTGCCCAGGCTACGTGCTGACGCCCCTCGTCGAGAAGCAGATCCCGGATACGGCCAAGGCGCGCGGCATCACCGAGGAACAGGTCAAGACCGAGGTGATCCTAAAGGCGCAACCAACGCATGAATTCGTCAAGGCCGAAGAGATTGGCGCGCTCGCTCTCTACCTCGCAAGCGACGAGGCTCGGCAAGTGACCGGGACCCACATCTCGATTGACGGAGGCTGGACCGCGGCATAACCATTCAAAACAAAGATAAAAACCAGGGAACAATATGAACGACAGCATCCGCTTCATCCTGAATGGCGAGGACATCACGCTTGGCGATGTCCGGCCGACCGAGACGCTTCTCGATTATCTCCGGTTGAAGCGCCGGCTGACCGGCACGAAGGAAGGATGCGCGGAGGGCGATTGCGGCGCCTGCACCGTCCTTGTCGGACGGCTGATAGACGGCAAGCTACACTATGAGTCCGTCAACGCCTGCATTCGCTTCATGGGGTCGCTGAACGCCACCCATGTCGTCACTGTCGAGCATGTGGCCGCCAAGGACGGCACGCTTCATCCGGTACAGCAGGCGATGGTCGATTGCCATGGGTCGCAATGCGGCTTTTGCACGCCGGGCTTCATCATGTCGATGTATGGCCTCTGGCTTTCCAACGACAAGCCGAGCCGCGCAGACATCGAAAAGGCACTGCAAGGCAATCTCTGTCGTTGCACCGGCTATGAGCCGATCGTGAAGGCGGCCGAGCAGGTGAGCCACACCCGCCCGAGCGCGCTCTTTGATCCGCTGGAGAAAACCCGCTCCGAGATCATCTCGCGCCTCTGGGCGATGCGGAACAGTGAGACCGTCACGATCACCACGGCGGAGGGCCGACTGATTCTGCCAGGATCACTGGACGCGCTGGCCCGTGTGCTGTCCGAAGAGCCGAATGCCACGATCGTCGCCGGATCGACCGACGTGGGCCTCTGGGTAACCAAGCAGATGCGTGCCCTGGACCCCGTCGTCTTCATCAACCATCTGACCGATCTGCAGTCGATCACCGCTGGCGACGGCGGCTTCACGATCGGCGCGGGTGTCACCTACAGCCGCGCCTTCGAGACTATCGCCGGTAAGGTTCCGACGCTTGGCCGCCTCATCAACCGCATCGGCGGCGATCAGGTGCGCAACATGGGTACTATCGGTGGCAATATCGCGAATGGTTCGCCGATCGGCGATATGCCACCACCGTTGATTGCCCTTGGAGCGACGGTGAAGCTGCGCTCCCTGGCCGGAACGCGCATGCTGCGGCTGGAAGATTTCTTCATCGACTACGGCAAGCAGGATCGGCGCCCCGGCGAATTCGTCGAGAGCATTTTCGTGCCCTACCCGGCAGAAGAAACCCAGTTTGCGGTCTACAAGATCACCAAGCGCCGCGATGAAGACATCACGGCGGTTCTCGGCGCCTTCTATCTGACGCTGGACGGCGAAGGCGACGTTAACGACATCCGCATCGCCTTCGGCGGCATGGCCGCAACGCCGAAGCGTGCGCGCAACGTCGAGAATGCGCTTATGGGCCGGCCATGGAACGAACAAACGATCGAAGAAGTGCGTGCAGAGTTCGACGCCGACTTCCAACCGCTGAGCGATTGGCGCGCAACGGCCGAGTATCGTCAGTTGACGACGAAGAACCTGTTGACGCGCTTCTTCCTGGAAACATCCGGCGCACCAGCTGAGCTCCACCGCTTCGAGGAGGTGGCATAATGGACAAGTCGACTTTCGCCGATCCCAAATTCATCATCAACGGCGCGATGCACGATGCCTTGCGCCACGATTCCGCGCACAAGCATGTGACCGGATCGGCCGACTACATCGACGACCTTCCGGAGCCCGCCGGCCTGTTGCACGGCGCACTCGGCCTGTCCGACCGGGCGCACGCCGAAATCGTCAGCATGGATCTCTCGGAGGTCGAAGCGACGCCCGGCGTTGTCTGGGTTCTCACCGGCAAGGACGTTCCCGGCGTCAATGATGTCAGTTCCAACGGTAGCCACGACGAGCCGCTGCTCGCCGAGAAGAAGGTCGAATTCCACAACCAGCCGATCTTCGCCGTCATCGCCGAGACGCGCGAGATTGCCCGGCGGGCCGCCCGCAAGGCGAAGATCGAGTATCGCGACCTGCCGCATTGGAGCGATATTGACGGTGCGCTCGAGAACGGCAGCCCACTCGTCATCACGCCAATGACCCTGCAGCGCGGCGATGCGAAGGCGAAAATGAAAAATGCCCCGCGCCGGCTGAATGGCCAGATGCGGATCGGCGGCCAGGAGCACTTTTATCTGGAAAGCCATATCGCCGTGGCCATCCCCGGCGAGGACGACGACGTTGTCATCTGGTCGTCCACCCAGCATCCGAGCGAAATCCAGCATATCGTCGGTCACGTGCTGAATATTCCGTCGAATGCCATCACCGTCAATGTCCGCCGGATGGGCGGCGGTTTCGGCGGCAAGGAAACCCAGGGCAACCAGTTCGCGGCCCTGGCAGCGATCGCCGCCAAGAAACTGAAGCGTGCTATCAAGTTCCGACCTGATCGCGATGAGGACATGACGGCCACCGGCAAGCGCCATGACTTCCTTGTCGACTACGAACTCGGCTTCGATGATGACGGCCGCATTTACGCGGTCGACGCGACCTATGCGGCGCGCTGCGGCTTTTCTTCCGACCTTTCAGGCCCGGTCACGGACCGCGCTCTTTTTCATGCGGATTCCAGCTACTTCTATCCGCATGTTCATCTAAGCTCGAAACCGCTGAAGACCCATACAGTCTCCAACACTGCCTTTCGCGGCTTCGGCGGACCGCAGGGCATGCTCGGGGCCGAGCGCTTCATCGAAGAGATCGCCTATGCGATCGGAAAGGACCCGCTGGAGATCCGCAAGCTGAATTTCTACGGCCAGCCCGGCTCTGGCCGCACACTGACGCCTTACCACCAGGAAGTCGAAGACAACATCCTCGAACGCATCGTTGGCGAACTGGAAGAAGGCGCTGAGTACCAGGCGCGCCGCAACGCCATCATCGAGTTCAACCGCAATAGCCGCTACATCCGCAAGGGCATTGCCCTGACGCCGGTGAAGTTCGGCATCTCCTTCACCATGACCGCCTTCAACCAGGCGGGCGCGCTCGTGCATGTCTATCAGGATGGCTCGATCCATCTGAACCACGGCGGCACGGAGATGGGCCAGGGTCTTTACACCAAGGTCGCGCAGGTGCTGGCCGACAGTTTCCAGGTCGATATCGAGCATGTGAAGATCACGGCGACGACAACAGGCAAGGTGCCGAACACCTCGGCGACGGCAGCCTCCTCGGGTTCCGACCTGAACGGCATGGCCGCCTACGATGCCGCGCGCCAGATCAAGGAACGGCTAGTCGCCTTTGCCGCCGACAAGTGGGGCGTCCCTCCAACGGACGTCGTCTTCCTGCCAAACCGCGTGCGCGTTGGCGACAAGGAGTTCGCATTTGCGGATTTCGTCAAGCAGGCATACCTCGCCCGCGTCCAGCTTTCGGCTGCCGGTTTCTACAAGACCCCGAAGATCCACTGGGATCGGGCCGCCGGCCGCGGCACGCCCTTCTACTACTATTCCTATGGCGCAGCCTGCTCGGAGGTATCGATTGATACACTGACGGGCGAATACCTCATCGACCGCACCGATATCCTGCACGACGTCGGGCGTTCTCTGAACCCGGCGATCGACATCGGACAAGTCGAGGGCGCCTTCGTGCAGGGCATGGGTTGGTTGACGACGGAAGAATTGTGGTGGGATGAAAAGGGCCGGCTGCGCACGCACGCACCATCAACCTACAAGATTCCGCTCGCCTCTGACCGACCGAAGGTCTTCAACGTACGGCTTGCCGAATGGTCGGAGAATGCCGAGCACACGATCGGCCGCTCCAAGGCAGTCGGCGAACCGCCTTTCATGCTGGCGATTTCGGTGCTCGAGGCCATTTCGATGGCTGTCGCCAGCGTCGCAAATTACAAGGTCTGCCCGAAGCTCGATGCACCGGCAACGCCCGAGCGGGTGCTGATGGCCGTCGAGCGGATGAAGAGGGCCTGACATGACGGGCAGCACGTCGCGGTGCTGCCATCGTTCCCATCCCGGGCCCTACCGCCAGAACTCCCTGTCGTAGCGCGGCTCGCGTCCATCCATGAAACCAAGGTCGCGCTTCACGCGATCCGGCATACCCTCAAGCTCCAACCTGTCCCATTCCGAAAGCCGGCGCAGCAGCCTTCGGCCAAAGCCGGAGAGCCAACTGGAAGTCCCGGCAGCCCTTGCATGGCTCTCTTGTTCGATAACGGCGCAATCCATAACTTCACCTCAATAATCTGATCCGTTGAGTTGCAGATTGCGCCAATAAATGCTGCAATTCCAATCGAACAATCGTCGGACCACATAAAGAGAACTTATCCATGAAGCTGTCGAAGCAGTTTCCGTTGAACGCCCTGCGGGTCTTCGAGGCGGTCGCGCGGCTCGGCAGTTTTACGCGCGCGGGCGAAGAACTCGGCATGACTCAGACTGCCGTGAGCTACCAGATAAAGCTGCTGGAGGAGAATGTCGGCGAGCCGCTGTTCCTGCGTCGTCCACGTCACATCAGTCTGACCGAGACTGGAGAACGGCTGGCTCCACAGGTCACAGAAGCCTTCGAAATGCTGCAACTCGCGATGGCCGAGGCACGCGGCGAAACGGAGGTAACGCTACAGATCACCTGCCTGGCGACATTCGCGTCCCAATGGCTTGCGCGTAAGCTCGGCAATTTTCAGCTCGCCAATCCGAATATCGCCGTACGGCTCAGCACTTCGGATTCGCTGGTCGATTTCGGCCGCGAAGCGGTCGATGTCGGCATACGCTCAGGCAGGGGCGAGTGGCCCGGCCTGCGGGCGGACAAACTGATGGACGTCTACTTCACGCCTATGCTGAGCCCGGCACTCGCGGAAAGCATTGGCGGCATTCATGAGCCCGCCGACCTATTGAAGCTTCGGATTTTCGATCCCACTGATCCTTGGTGGCACCAATGGCTGGACGCAGCTGGTGTACCGATTCCCAGCCTCGAGAAGCGAAGCACAAGCTTCTACGGCGCTCAGGCCTATGAGGCCGCGGCTGCCGTCGCCGGCCAGGGTGTCGCGATCCTGACGCCCGACTTCTATCCGGAAGAGCTTGCAAGCGGGAAGCTGATCCGCCCATTCGAACTGCAATGCACCGATGGCCGAGGCTATTGGCTCGCCTATCCGGAGAACCGTCGCAACGTCCCTAAGATCAAGGCATTCCGAAATTGGATTCTTGCGGAAATGAACGCCGCCGGGATCGACGGCAGCTAATAGCCCATCTGTGGCGCGTAGAAACAGCGCGGCGTATCCTCGTTCGGGAACAGGCAGAGATGGTAGTCGCCATCGCCCGAACGCATCGCCTTGCCCATGGGAAGAAGGAACACATGCGCATGCGTGACAAGCCGGTGATCCCCCGGCAGCAGCGTCACTCGATAGCCGTGCGGCGTGATCGCTACGCTCTTTGGTGGGATCATCTGGCAGTCGCCGGTCTCGCTGTCACCATTGCAACAGAACGGCTCATAGCTCCAGCCCGACGGCGCATCATGCGCGTAAGCACAGGATGCGAATGCAATCATCACACACACAAGAATGCTGCGCATGGGCATCATCTCCGTTGATGAAAGCGCCGCCGGGACGAAGCGGTTTCCACCTCAGCCCGACGGCCTCAAAATGAAATTGTAATCGAAACGTGACATTTCAAGCCACTTTCCATGCTGCACAGCGGCGCTGACAGCCCCCTTTGTTCGCGGGCGCCGTACCATTTCGCGCGCCCACCTCTCGACAGCCGGCAAGCGGTCTCTAGAGTGCCGAGCGTCGCCGGCACAGAGAGCATCCAATGAAAAAACGTCGACATGTTGGCCTAGTATGCTTTGTCTCGATGCCGCTCGCGCTGCATGCCCAGGAGCGCAGGCTTCAGGTAGAGGATCTGATGGCGATCGACGTCGGCGAGGTCCGCAAGGTGAGCAGCCCGGAAAACGGCGTTGATATGGTTTATGTATTGCAGCCTTATCAGGATCGGATTTTCTTCGCGTTCGAGGGCCGGGACAGGTCAACGAGACACTCGACACGATCGGTTACAAGGGCGACGAAGGGAGTTGGGCGGTGCTGTCCATCACCGGCTCCCACGTCGACATGCTCCGGGTAGGTCGCTCCCGCAACCTTGATCTCCTCAACGAACATGAAGGGAACCACCTGGCTCTACCGGCAGGTTTCGAGCCTCGAGCGTGCGCGGACGGATCGCACGCCGCCTTTTCAAAAGTTCGTTACCGTGATCGGCTCTACGTTATTCTCGGCAATAGCTCCGAGTAACCGCAATCCTCTTTCCTCCGGGCGCGTCTTTCTGCAAAGTGACGAGTCGAGGGAAGAACAGGGGAACTCTATGTATGAATATGCCATAGCGTGGGAATGGTTGGCTTTTGCGGCCCGCTGGTTTCACGTCATTACCGCGATTGCGTGGATCGGCTCGTCCTTTTATTTCATTGCGCTCGACCTCGGCCTAGTGAAGCGGCCGCACCTTCCGCCCGGCGCCTATGGCGAGGAATGGCAGGTTCACGGCGGCGGCTTCTATCACATCCAGAAGTATCTGGTGGCGCCCGCGCAGATGCCCGAGCACCTGACCTGGTTCAAATACGAAAGCTATTTTACCTGGCTCTCCGGCTTCCTGATGCTCTGCATCGTCTACTATGGCGGCGCCGATCTCTTCCTCATCGACCGCCATGTGCTCGACATTACCGCTCCGGTCGCGATCCTGATCTCGCTCGCCTCGCTTGCGGTTGGCTGGGTCATCTACGACCTCTTGTGCAAGTCGCCGCTCGGCAAGAACACCTGGGGCTTGATGGCGGTTCTCTACGCCGTGATCGTCTTCATGGGCTGGGGCTACACGCAACTCTTTACC
Source organism: Rhizobium sp. 42MFCr.1 (assembly GCF_000377185.1). Lineage (NCBI taxonomy): Bacteria > Pseudomonadati > Pseudomonadota > Alphaproteobacteria > Hyphomicrobiales > Rhizobiaceae > Rhizobium > Rhizobium sp. 42MFCr.1. Next base: position 40,673 of record NZ_KB897831.1, on the reverse strand, counting down.
GGCCGCGCCGCCTTCCTGCATCTCGGCGCCTTTACGGCAACGATCATGTCGGCCAACGTTTTCATGATCATCATCCCGAACCAGAAGATCGTCGTCGCCGACCTGATCGCCGGGCGCACGCCCGATGCCAAGTACGGCGCGATCGCCAAGCAGCGCTCACTCCACAACAACTACCTGACGCTGCCCGTGATCTTCTTCATGCTGTCGAACCACTATCCGCTGGCCTTCGGCACCGCCTATAACTGGGTAATCGCCGCCCTCGTCTTCCTGATGGGCGTCACCATCCGCCACTGGTTCAACACGACGCATGCGAGGAAGGGCCGCCCGACCTGGACCTGGATCGTCACCGTGATCCTTTTCATCCTGATCATGTGGCTGTCCACGGTGCCGCAGGTGCTAACCGGCGAGAAGGATGCGCAAGCGGTTGCCCCCGCCTTTCAGCAATTCGCCGGCGACCCGCATTTCCCCGCGGTCAAGCAGCTTGTCGGCACGCGCTGTTCCATGTGCCATGCCGCCGAACCGGTTTATGAAGGGCTAGCGCGGCCGCCAAAGGACGTCGTCCTCGAAACCGATGCGGAAATTGCCGCTCATGCGCGCGAGATCTATATACAGGCGGGCCGCAGCCACGCCATGCCGCCCGGCAACGTGACCGATATCACCCCGGATGAGCGCAAGCTGCTCGTCGCCTGGTTCGAAAGCGCAGTCGAAGGCAAACAGGAATGATCTCAGCCGCCCTTCGCGCCCTGCTCCTCGCCGCCACCCTGACCGCCTGCGGGCAGAGCGGAGCGGATGCTTCGGGATCGGAGGGCGGCGCGGCACCAGCCGCTGGCAATTTTTCCGGCGATCTGAACGCCCTTGGCACCGAGCCCTTCTGGGCGATCAAGATCCGCACCGACGGGCTCACGTTCAGCCGTCCAGGTATCGAGGACGTCAAAAGCGCCAACTCCGGTCCGGTCATCGAGAACGATCGCGCCACGTGGACGATCGCCGACGGGCCGGCACCCTTCAAGCTGACGCTGACCAAAGGGGATTGCTCAGACGGCATGTCCGATCGTCACTACACGCTGAACGCGGTTCTGGCATTCGGAGACAAGACCATGTACGGCTGCGCCGACACTCCGGCGGCCATTGCCGCCCAGCCGGCGCCCTGACGCCAACGGCGCAACAAGACGACAATCGACAGAGACAGAAAGCCATGACACATACCCTCCTCCGCGGCCGCCTGCTTTCCTTCCTGCGCGCACCCCAAGATCTTGGCGATAGTGGAAGCTATCTCTACGAAAGCGACGGCGCCCTCCTGATCAAGGATGGCCTGATCGTTGCCTGCGGCGCATATGACAAGGTGAGCCCGCACGCCCCCGCCGATGCCGTAACCGTCGACCATCGTCCTCATCTGATCATGCCTGGCTTCATCGACATGCACCTGCATTTCCCGCAGATGCAGGTCATTGCCTCCTATGCGGCAAACCTGCTGGAATGGCTGAACACTTATACTTTCCCCGAGGAATGCCGCTTCGTCGAAAGCGATCACGCCCAGCGCATCGCCACGCATTTCTACGATGAGCTCGTGCGCCACGGCACGACGACGGCCGTCGCCTACTGCTCCGTCCACAAGACCTCCGCCGACGCCTTTTTCGCAGAAGCGCTGAGGCGCAGCATGCGCATGATCGGCGGCAAGGTGATGATGGACCGCAACGCCCCGCAGGGGCTGCTCGACACACCTCAGATGGGCTATGACGAGACCCGCCAGATCATCGCGGACTGGCACGGCAAGGCGCGCTGCCACGTCGCCATCACCCCGCGCTTCGCGATTACCTCGACGCCCGCACAGATGGAGGCCACCCAGGCGCTTGCCCGCGAGTTTCCCGACCTCCACATCCAGACCCACCTCTCCGAGAACCACGACGAGATCAAGTTCACCTGCGAGCTTTATCCCGAGGCGATCGACTACACCGACATCTACGCGCGCTACGGCCTGCTCGGCGACAAGACGCTCTTCGGCCACTGCATCCATCTTTCGGATCGCGAGGCCGATGCGATGAGCGAAGCAGGCTCGGTCGCGGTGCATTGCCCGACGTCGAACCTCTTCCTCGGCTCGGGTCTTTTCCCGCTGAAGGCGCTTGCGCGCCGCGAAAAGCCGGTGCGCATCGGGGTCGCGACCGACATTGGCGGCGGCTCCAGCTATTCGATGCTGCGCACGATGGACGAGGCCTACAAGATCCAGCAGCTGCTCGGCGAACGCCTGAACCCGTTGGAGAGCTACTATCACATAACATTGGGCAACGCCCGGTCACTGTCCCTTGCCGACAGGATCGGTACGCTCGATGTCGGCTCCGACGCCGATATCGTCGTCCTCAACGCCGCCGCAACGCCCGCCATGGCGCTCAAGATGGAGGTCGTGAAGACGCTGCCGGAAGAACTCTTCCTGCTGCAAACCATGGGCGACGACCGCGCGATCGTGGAGACCTATGTGGCAGGCGTCGCCGCCAAGAGTGCGATCTGAGATCTGCCCGTTGAGGTCGGCATCGGTCCGCAGCGAGCAGGCGAATTTCGTATGCCTCACCCCCGGTAGCGAAGCGCATTGACCAGCAGGGCGAAGGCCGGCGACGTCTGCCGGCTGCTCGGATAATAGAGATGATATCCGGGGAACGGCGCACACCAATCCTCAAGGACGCGAACGAGCCGTCCATCGGACAGTGGCTGCCACACCAGCGCCTCCGGCATAAACGCCAGACCGAGGCCAGAAAGCGCTGCGTTCAGCCGTAACTGCGCGTTGTTGAACACCAACTGCCCCTCCACCCGCACCTTTACCTCTCGCCCTTCTTTCTCGAACTCCCAGGCATAGACCCCGCCATAGGTCGGCAGGCGCAGGTTGATGCAGTTGTGGTCGGTGAGTTCGGCAGGCGCCTGCGGCTTGAGCTGCCGGTCGAAATAGGCAGGCGCTCCGACGACAGCCATCCGCATGTCCGGCCCGATGCGCACAGCGATCATGTCCTTCGCCACCTGCTCGCCAAGGCGGACGCCGGCGTCATAGCGCCCGGCGACGATGTCGGTCAGCCCGTAGTCGACGATGATCTCGACATTGATATCGGGATAATCAGGCAACAGCCTCTCCAGCGCGGGCCAGAGTATGGCGTCAGCGGCGTGCTCTCCCGCCGTGATGCGGATCGTACCCGCCGGCTTCTCGCGAAATTCGCTGAGCGCAGCCAACTCGCTCTCGATCTCATCGAAACGCGGCCCGATCGAGCTCAGCAGACGCTCGCCTGCCTCCGTCGGCGACACGCTGCGTGTCGTGCGCGTCAGCAGCCGCAGGCCGAGGCGTGTTTCAAGGCCGCGGACGGTATGGCTGAGCGCCGATTGCGACACGCCGAGCTTGGCCGCGGCCTTCGTGAAGCTTCTCTCCCGCGCCACGGCCAGAAAGGCGATGAGGTCGTTGATCGATTGCCGCGTCATTCATGAATCTCACTCATAAGCTTATGCCGTTTATACCATCTAATCGCAGGAAAGCATCCGCACTAGATCTTCTTCCGAACGTCGGCCGAGCAGCACGCTCCTGAGCTCACGAAAGGACGAAAGATGAAAATCAAGCGAAACGGCTCCGATCCATCCGCCAAGGGACCGGCGGATTATTTCACTGGGACGGTCCGCATCGATGCGCCGTTCAACGGGGCGGCGCCAGCACGCGTCGGCGGTGCAACGGTGACCTTCGAGCCCGGCGCCCGCACCGCCTGGCACACCCATCCGCTCGGTCAGACGCTGATCGTCCTCTCCGGTACCGGCCGCGCACAGCGTGACGGCGGACCTGTGGAAGAAATTCGCGCCGGCGACATCATCTGGTTCGAACCGGGCGAAAAGCACTGGCACGGCGCATCCGCGACAACAGCCATGACCCACATCGCGATCGCCGAAGCCCTCGACGGCAAGGTGGTCGACTGGATGGAAACGGTCACCGACGAACAATACCAGGGCTAGGAAAGGGAAATTCCATGCAGAAGCGCACACTCGGAAAAAGCGGCCTCGAAGTCTCCGCGCTCGGCCTCGGATGCATGGGCTTAAGCTATGGCTACGGCCCGGCAATGGACACCGCGGACGCGATCAAGTTAATCCGCGCCGCCTTCGAACGCGGCGTCACCTTCTTCGACACCGCGGAAGCCTACGGTCCCTACAAGAACGAGACCCTGCTTGGCGAGGCGCTGGCGCCATTCCGCGACAAGGTCGTCATCGCCACCAAGTTCGGCTTCAACTTCGGCCCGGATGGCGGCCAGAGCGGCATGAACAGCCGCCCTGCTCATATCAGAGAGGTTGCCGATGCGGCGCTGAAGCGCCTCAACACCGACGTGATCGACCTCTTCTACCAGCACCGCGTCGATCCTGACGTGCCGATCGAGGATGTCGCCGGCACGGTCAGGGACCTGATCAGCGAAGGCAAGGTCAAGCACTTCGGCCTTTCGGAAGCCGGCGCCAGGACGATCCGCCGCGCGCATGCAGTGCAGCCGGTCGCCGCGCTGCAGAGCGAATATTCGCTGTGGTGGCGCGAGCCAGAACAGGACATCCTGCCGACGCTCGAGGAGCTTGGCATCGGCTTCGTTCCGTTCAGCCCGCTCGGCAAGGGCTTCCTGACCGGCGCGATCAATGAGACGACCACCTTCGACAGCAAGGATTTCCGCAACGTCGTTCCGCGCTTTTCCGCCGAAGCCCGCAAGGCCAATCAAGCGCTCGTCGATCGCCTCGGCGAGATCGCCCGCGACAAGGGCGCGACCCCGGCACAGATCGCGCTTGCCTGGCTGCTGGCCCGCAAGCCCTGGATCGTTCCGATCCCCGGAACGACAAAGATGCACCGTCTGGAAGAGAACATCAGCGCCGCTGCCGCGCAGCTGACGGCGGAAAACCTTGCCGCCATCGAAACCGCGCTCGCCGGCATAAAGGTCGAGGGTGACCGCTATCCGGCACACCTACAGGCAAGGGTCGACCGCTGAGCGGTGACCAAGCGAAGGGAAAGGATCTGTCATGACTACAGTATCAAGGACAAGGTCGTCGTGATCACCGGCGCGAGCAGCGGCCTTGGTGAAGCGGCGGCCAGACACCTGGCGCGAGACGGCGCCAAACTCGTTCTCGGCGCCCGGCGTCTCGACCGGCTGAATGCGATCGCCGACGAACTCGGCCTCGGCAGCGACGCCGTCGTCGAGACCGAGTAACTAAGGTCGATCAGGTCAAACGCCTGGTCGACCACGCCGTTCGGCTGCATGGCCGCGTCGACGTCATCATCAACAATGCCGGCCTGATGCCGCACTCTCCGCTGGAGCGCGGCAAGGTCGAGGATTGGGACCGCATGATCGACGTCAACCTCAAGGGCGTGCTCTACGGCATTGCCGCAGCGCTGCCCTATATGAAGCAGCAGAAGAGTGGCCATGTCATCAACGTCTCGTCGGTCGCCGGCCACAAGGTCAATCCGGGCGGCGCCGTTTATGCCGCGACCAAGCATGGCGTGCGCATCATTTCCGAAGGGCTGCGGCAGGAGGTAAAGCCCTTCAACATCCGCACGACGATCATCTCGCCGGGCGCCGTTGCGACCGAGCTGCCCGACAGCATCACTGAACCTGACGTCGCCGAGCGCGTCCGCAAGGTCTACGCAATGGCGATCCCGGCCGACTCTTTCGCGAGTATGGTTGCCTTCGCCATGAGCCAGCCGGAGGATGTCGACGTCAACGAGATCCTGTCAGGCCGACCAAGCAAGAATATTGACTAGGGGCGGCCGGCTCAGGCCGCCTCTTAGCCCCAACCACCTGCGCTATTGCCCACGGAAATGCCCGCAGCTGCTAGCCGGACCACGGAATCGACTTCAGCGCCTCCATCACAACCCGGATGATCGGCACGTTGCGGATGTCGGCATGGACGACGAGCCAGAACTCCCGAGTCAGCGGCTGCCGCTGAGGAATAGCCTCGACGAGATCATCACGACCCGCCAGCATGAAATTTGGCAGCATGGCGATGCCGCCGCCAGCGCGCGCCGCCGCCAGCTGGAATTCCAGCGTCGTTGCCCTTAGTGCCACCTTCCTTCCCTCAGTCGCGTCGGCGAGCCGGATCGACTGCGGTGCGCTCGCCATCGTTTCATCGTAGGCGATGAAAGTCCGCTGTTCCTCCAACGTCGCGGCCAGATAGGCAGCCGTGGCATAGAAGCCGAAGCCGACATTCCCAAGCTTGCTGATGACGAAATTGCCCTGTTCCGGCTTCGTCATGCGGACCGCAATATCCGCCTCCCGCCTGTCGAGTGACGCATAGCGGGTCTCGCCGACGATGGTGATACCAATATCTGGGTGGCGGGCTCGCAAGGCGACCAGCGCTGCCGGCAACATTGCAGCCGCGAGCGTCGGTGGCGCGCTGATCCTGACCTCGCCGGCAAGCGTCGCGCCGGCCGCAAGCCCCAAGCGTTCGATGGCCTGCGCCTCCTGCCCCATCCGCTCCGCCATGCCCGCCACCCGCTCGCCCTCCGGCGTCAGCACGATGCGCCGACCGCGCCGGTCGACCAGCTTCACACCCATCTGCTCCTCGAGCCCGGCCACTCGACGGGCAACTGTCGCGTGCTCCACTCCGAGGGCGCGCGCAGCTCCGAGCAACGTTCCGGCACGAGCGAGCGCCGCGAAGTAGCGAAGGTTTTCCCAATCGATCATTGTTCATTTTTTCCCATGCAATGAGAAACGATAGGGAATTTTCGACCATAACGCCATGGGCGATGATGGCTGCAGCAGCAATCGGAGAGCACGTTTCATGGATAAGGCCGTTACGCTTCTCGCACCAGGAGGCATCGAGCAACTACAGGTATCAGAACAGCAGCCGCAGGAGCCTGGCGCAAACGAGATCCGCATCCGTCACGACGCGATCGGTATGAATTTCCTCGATATCTACCACCGTCGCGGGCTCTACGCCCTGCCGGCCTATCCCGCCGTACTCGGGGTCGAGGGAGCAGGCACTGTCGAAGCCGTTGGAAGCGCCGTCACGAGACTGAAACCCGGCGATCGCGTAGCCTATGCCGGCGCGCCTGTCGGCGCCTATGCCGCGACAAGGCTCTTGCCGGCGGCCCGCGCCGTTCTCCTGCCCGATGGCGTACCTTCAAAGGTTGCGGCCGCGTCCATGCTCAAGGGGCTGACAGCGTACATGCTCTTGACGAAGACCTATCGCGTCGAGCCCGGAACGACCGTTCTCATTCATGCCGCCGCCGGCGGGCTTGGAAGTATTCTCGTGCGGTGGGCAAAGTATCTCGGCGCTACAGTCATCGGAACCGTGAGTTCGGAGGAGAAGGCCGATCTCGCCCGCAGCTACGGTGCGGACCATCTGGTCATCGGCCGAGACGCAGATGTCGTCGCCGCAGTGAAGCGGTTGACGGACAGCCGCGGCGTCGATGTCGCGTATGACGGCATCGGGGGCGGCATGCTGGCAAAATCCATAGCGGCCGTTCGTCCCTTCGGTGTCGTCGCCACAATCGGACAGGCCGGCGGGCCGATCCCGCCTGTCTCAGTTGATGAGCTTCGCCCCGGAAAATCGCTGACACATCCCAGCGTCATGGCTTACATCACGGACACTGCAGCCTACCTGACGGCAGCTGAAGCCGTGGTCGGAATGCTGGCTTCAGGCATAACGTCGACAATTGCCCGCGAATACCCTCTAGAGGCGGCTGCGGAAGCCCAGCAATTCCTTGAGGAAGGACGGGCGGCAGGCAGCCTGATTCTTGTCCCATAGGCGACGAAAGAGATACACAAAGCCTCGGAAATCATGTTAAGGGCCATGGCGTTATTCAGATGTGAAAGTCTTATCCATGGCCACTCCTCTCACAATCGCCGACCTCAAGAGCCTCGCCCAGCGCCGCGTCCCGAAGATGTTTTTCGACTATGCGGATTCGGGTGCCTGGACGGAGTCGACCTACCAGGCGAACGAGAGCGATTTTGCCAAGATCAAGCTGCGCCAGCGCGTCCTCGTCGACATGACGAACCGGACACTTGAAACGACCATGATCGGCCAGAAAGTGTCGATGCCAGTGGCGCTCGCCCCGACTGGCATGACTGGCATGCAGCACGCAGACGGCGAAATGCTGGCAGCCCGTGCTGCGGAAGAAGCCGGCGTTCCCTTCACGCTGTCGACGATGAGCATCTGCTCGATCGAGGATGTCGCCTCGGTTACCACCAGGCCATTCTGGTTCCAGCTCTACGTGATGCGCGACAAGGATTTCGTGCTCAACCTGATCAACCGCGCCAAGGCGGCGAAGTGCTCGGCTCTCGTATTGACCGCTGACCTGCAGATCCTCGGCCAGCGCCACAAGGACCTGCGCAACGGTCTCTCCGCCCCGCCGAAGTTCACGCCGAAGCACATCTGGCAGATGGCGACACGCCCCTTCTGGTGCCTCGACATGCTGCAGACCAAGCGCCGCAGCTTCGGCAACATCGTCGGCCACGCCAAGAATGTTTCCGATCTCTCGTCGCTCTCCTCCTGGACCGCCGAACAGTTCGACCCGCAGCTCTCCTGGGCCGACGTCGCCTGGATCAAGGAGCAGTGGGGCGGCCCGCTGATCATCAAGGGCATCTGCGACGTCGAGGACGCCAAGGCAGCAGCAGAAACAGGCGCCGACGCCATCATCGTTTCCAACCATGGTGGTCGCCAGCTCGACGGCGCCCCCTCTTCGATCAGCATGCTGGAGCCAATCGTCGATGCGGTCGGCCACAAGATCGAAGTGCATCTCGACGGCGGCATCCGCTCCGGCCAGGACGTGTTGAAGGCAGTCGCCCTCGGCGCCAAGGGCACCTATATCGGCCGCCCCTTCCTTTACGGCCTCGGCGCCATGGGTAAGGACGGCGTTACACTCGCGCTCAGCATCCTCCGCAAGGAGATGGACATCACCATGGCGCTCTGCGGCAAGCGCGACATCAACGACGTCAATTCTTCCATACTGCTCGGTCGGCAGTAAGAAAAGAAGCTACGGCATCCAACCGGTCGCGAGCGCGCCTGCCCAATCCGGGCGGGCGTTTTCATTTGCGAGGCGCGACATGGCCATGTAGTCGTAGGCGACCGTGCGGAAGGCAGGGAGCCAGCCGGTCTCGCCCTTTTCCAGGATACAATAGGACGCCAGCGGGTGGCCGGTCTCGACCTTGTGGTAATGCGGTCGATCGTCGTCATAGGCCGGGCAGCCGACGCTGCCGGGATTGACGATCAGCCTGTCATCGCTGAGGCGAACCAGTCGCGGGATATGGCTATGGCCACAGAGGATCAGCGGGAAATCCGCGCCCGTGGCCAACGCCTCGATCTCTGCAAGCGGCTTCAGGAAGACATGGCCTTCCGTAGACACGGATTCCAGCCAATAGGTGCTGTCGTTCGCAGGCGTCGCGTGGCAAAGGTAGACCTCGCTCCGATAAACGGCGCTCGTCGGCAGGCCGCGCAACCATTGCAGGTCGTCCGCCGTCAGCTGATCAAACGCTGCCGTGTCCGAAAGATGCATGGCCTCGCGCCGCTGTTCGATCAGATAGCGATCGTGATTGCCGCGGACGGTTAGCATGTCTCGCTCCCGCAGAAGCTCCGCAGTTCGCCCTGCCGTCAGCGGGCCGCTGAAACAATCGCCGAGATTGACGATCTCGGTAACGCCCTGCGCCGCGATATCGGCCAGCACCGCCTCGAGCGCCAGATGGTTGCCGTGTACATCCGCGATCGCCGCAAACCGCATCACCTAGCTACCGCGATAGGTCGAATAGCCGTAAGGCGAGATCAACAAGGGCACGTGGTAATGCGCGGTGACGTCGGCAATACCGAAGCGGATGGGCACGAGATCCAGAAAGGCCGGGTGTGGCAGAGCAATACCCTCGGCGCGCAGATAGTCTCCGGCATGAAAGACGAGTTCATAAGTCCCCGCCTTGAAGCTATCGCCGATCAGGATCGGCCCGCCGTCGACGCGGCCGTCGGAATTGGTCTTGACCGTCTTCATATGGCGACGGACCTCTCCTTCAAGGTGAAAGAGATCGATCCGCAATCCCTCGGCCGGCTTGCCGGACGCGGTATCTAGTACGTGGGTGGTCAGTCCGGTCATAGGCTCGGCTCGCTGATGATGAAGGGCCTTTCGAAGAAGTATTCTTCCAGATTGTTGCCGGGTCCCTCGCGGTCGACAACAAGGAAATCGCTTACGGCGCCAAGCGACATCAACGGGTGGTGCCAGGTATTGCGGCGATAGTTCACGCCCTGATCGCCCCGCGCCAGAAACACCCGCGGACGACCGGGCTTGCCGCCCTCGTCCTCGGAGACGACGACGAGATAGGGGCGGCCGGAGATAGGCGAAAAACTCTGGCTGCCGAACGGATGCCGCTCCATCATGTCAACTTCATAGGGAAAGTGGCGCGGCTGGCCGCGAAACAGGTTGATGATGACACGCGCGCCCTCGCCTGCCGCTTCGGCAGCGGCAAGCGCATGGAAGCGCTCGGTCGTTCCGTTGTTGATATAGCGCATCGTTACCGGATCGGCTTCGATGATATCACCGAAGGGCGCAAAGGCGGATTTGGTCAGCGGAACAATATCGAGGATTTGAGACATGTCTTTATTCGCCTTCGGCACGCCAATTGCGCACGAGGTCAAGTCTGTAGAGCAGGTCGGGAACATCGTCTTTCGCGGTCGCCCAAATCTTGTCGAGATCGATGTCGAAATAGCCATGAGCAATACGATTGCGCATGCCTCGCATCGCGCCCCAAGGGAACTCGGGGTGCTCTACCATAAACTCGGGATGGATCTTTATGAGTTGTGCAGCGATCTCCGAAGCCATCAGGAGGCTCATTCCGACCGCCCGCTGAAGGATGATATCAGCCAGAAAGTGCTCCTTACTGACATCGGTGACCATTTGATGGGCATCGGTAGCGGCTTGCCGCATGCGCTCCAGCAGGTAGGAAATTCGCTCGAGGCTCATATGGGCTTCGCTTCCGAAAGGACACGGATACGCACGGGTTCGGGAAAGTCGCCGGGCGTCAGCAGATGGATGGACGTACCCAGCATCATCTGTTCCAGTGCGTCCTGCAAGCCGCCCAGCGTCAACAATGTGCTGCCCGGCAGCGCATCCACCAGAATATCCAGATCGCTGCCCGGCCGGTCCTCGCCGCGCGCCACGGAGCCGAAGACACGTGGGTTCGCCGCGTTGAAGCGCTTCGTCACTTCGCGGATCGCCTGCCTGTTCTTCTCCAGCACTTCGGATGGCCTCATGGCGCAACTATAAGTCACGGGCGCAAAAGAGAAAAGCACCAAGGAGCTGCCTGTCTCAACGCCCCGGCAGTATCATCTCAAGGCGCAGAAACGCGATACGCTCGACCTGTGCGGTGGCTGTTTCGAACTCTTCATCGCGCGTGTTGTCGATGCGCTTTTCGAAGGCAGCCAGAATGTCATCCTTGTTCAGGCCCTTAACCGCGATGATGAAGGGAAAGCCGAACTTTTCGACATAGGCCGTGTTGAGCTCGGTGAAGCGGCCATGTTCCGCGGCGCTCAGCCGATCGAGCCCGGCGCCTGCCTGCTCTTTCTTGCTGTCTTCGGTAAGCTCACCCGCTATCGCGAGACGTCCGGCAAGATCGGGATGGGCACGCAGCACGCCGAGCCGCTCCTCCGGACTCGCCGCCCGGAAGATGGCGACGAGCGCCGTGTGGACACGATCCACCGTCAGTTCGTCGCCGACGAAACCGTCGTCATAGGCACGCTCGGCAATGAACGGCGAATGTTCAAAGACACCGCCGTAGCGTGACACGAACTCGTCCCGCGAAAGCATCAGATTGTCTCCGGCTTGTGGTGGGCATGCCAATGCTGCGCGATCTCGATTCGCCTGGGTATCCACACCTTGTCGTGCTTCAGCACATATTCGATGAAGCGTTTCAACGCTGCGGCGCGACCGGGACGACCGACGAGACGGCAATGCAGGCCAACCGACATCATCTTCGGGCTGCCGGCCTTCCCCTCTTCATACAGCGTATCGAAGGCATCCTTGAGGTAAGTGAAGAACTGATCGCCGGAATTGAAGCCTTGCGGCGTTGCAAAGCGCATGTCGTTCGTCTCGAGCGTATAGGGTATGATCAGGAACGGGTTGTCATCGACACCCTTCACCCAAAACGGCAGATCGTCGGCATAAGAGTCAGAGGAATAAAGGAAACCGCCCTCTTCCATGACGAGGCGCAGCGTGTTGTCCGAAGGCTTGCCTTGGTACATTCCGTAGGGACGTTCGCCGGTCAGTTCCGTGTGGAGGCGCACGGCTTCCTGGATATGCTTGCGCTCGACGTCTTCCTGGAAGTCCTTGTACTCAAGCCAGCGGTACCCGTGGCTGGCGATCTCCCAACCGGCTTCCTTCATGGCCGCGACCGCCTCCGGGTTGCGCGCCATAGCAAGCGTCACCCCATAAACGGTGGCCTGAACCTTGAGCTCCGTGAACATGCGCCACAAGCGCCAGAACCCGGCGCGCGAGCCATATTCGTAAATCGATTCCATATTGAGGTTTCGCTGACCCGGCCAGGACGCGGCACCTACAATTTCCGACAGAAGGTTTTCGGAGGCAGGATCGCCATCGAGAATGCAGCTTTCGCCGCCTTCTTCGTAATTGATAACGAACTGAACGGCCACGCAGGCATCGCCCGGCCACTTCGGGTCGGGCGTGTTGCGACCGTAACCGATCAGATTGCGCGGATAAGTTTCGGATACCATGAAATCACCTTCCTGAAAGTCGGCGAAACGGTAGCATCCAGAGAAGGAATGTCGAGACGGAAAGTACGCAACAGAGTTTTGCCTTTGCGGCGCAAACTCTTAGGCCAGTGTAGGAACACGATCTCGACGTGCGCTGACCTTGCCCATCGGATGCAGCGAATGCACGCTAAACGGCCCGCCATTCCCCTCTTCGACCATCAGCGCGACATTGGCGACCTTGACGGGATCGGCGAGGACTGGCTCGAAGGCGTTCCGAAGCGCCTGCTCGACCCGTGGCATGTCGCAGTGGCTGACAGGACCGGTCAGCGGCATATGAAAGCGAAACTCGTCCATCACAAAAGGGCTGCCCCAGCGATACAGATTGGCGAACTGCGCCGCCGACAGGCCACCCGGGTCCGTCCGCTCGATTTCTGCCTCGCTCAACGGCGCCCGGAATCGGTCGAACTCTTGAACGACGGCACTGGAAAGATAGTGGACATGTTCGCAAGGCCGCGACGGAACGAGACTGTAGAATACACCGAGCCTCGCCACCTCAAGCTGATGGATGTGAAACGGCGTCAGCGTTCCACAGAAGCGCATCAGATCCCGCAGAAGTTGCGCCTCCGTTACGTCAGCGGCGAGGCGGAAGGGCGCCTTCAGAACACCTTGGAAGCCATAGCGGCGCGGTAGCGCCGTATGGAAGGCAATCTCGTGAATGCTCAGGCCGCGGATCGCTGTCGGCTCGACCATCTCGCCAGAGAACACGTTTCGACCCAACCAGTTTGCAGCCACGTGCGAAAGCGGGTCGCTCGCAGCGGGTGTAAAGCAAATGGCATAGCGCATCCAATTTCCTCCGTCGAACAAACGGCACAGCCCTCCGTCGGCGCCGCGGTTGCGCTAGCAGATAGGTGATTTGCATGACAGAATAACGAAAGGCAGGAGGTGCTAATTCACGTTTAGCGTGAAGCGACGCAGATGTGATTGGCGAGCAAGAAGCTTTCCGGCAGCGCGAAGGGCGGCTGGCGGCCGGCCGCGAGGTGGATCGCTGCCGCAGCCAGACGGTGCGCCAGGCCGAAGCTGACCTTGAAGCCGCCGGTCAATGCGATCAGGCCGGCATGGTCGGGATGGACGCCGATCATCGGATCACGATCGATCGCTTTCGGCCGCAGACCGGCCCACCGCTCAACAACGGGCGCGCCTCGCAACGCCGGCACCAATTGGGCAGATGCCTCAAGCAGCGCGTCGAGCTGCTCGTCCGTCGAGAATGGTTCGTCGAAGCGATTCTCGCTGGTGCTGCCGACGGCGACATGGCCGCCCTCATGCGCAACGATATACAGCCCGTCGCGAAAGATCGTCGGCAAGGACGGGGCTATGTCGACTTTCAGCAGGGCTGCCTGGCCTTTGACGGGCTGGCCCAGCGGCTTCACAAGGCCACCGGTATACCGCTGCAGCAATGGAAAGGATTGGTGGCCGGCAGCGACAATGCACTGTCTGAAAGCAATGTCACCTGCACTGGTAATCGCAACCTTGCGCTCAAGAGCGAGATCATCGACCGAAACGTTTTCGGTAACGCGGACGCTCCGTGCGTCGCGCAGTGATGCCGCTAGGAGCGCGATGAGCGACCGCGGCGCGACTCTGGCGGCAAGCGTGTCGTGCACGAAGCCGCTTTCACCTGCCGCTGCGTCCAGCCAGTTGTCCTGGGGAGGCTTGTCGAGCACGCGCCAGTGGTAGCGCTGCTCGCCGGCGATCCAGCGATGCTTGGCATCCCGGGAATGACCGAGCGCGATCTCGCGCAAATGCGGCTTCGGCAGCGGAATGAGGCGGCCCGAGCGCCGATAGCCGGCGGAAAGACCGGTCTGCCGTTCCAACGCTGCAATCTCCGCCTCCAGAGAAACGAGCGCATCGAACTGAAATTGCTTCTTGGCATTCCACTTGTCCGGCATGTGCGGCATCAGCGCCCCGAGCAGGCCGCCGCTCGCGCCGTGACCAAGCCGGCCGGCTTCGATGAGCCATGCATTGATGCCCAGGCGTTCCGCCTGAACCGCTGCCCATAGCCCCATGATACCGCCACCGATGATCAGCAGGGCAGTCGATGATTGACCGGAACGCGCGGTCGGACTATCGGCTTTTGGCATGACAGATACTGATCCCGAAAAGAGTGCTGGCCTCCACCAGCCGCTGGAGTGGCGCGACGGCGATATGCCCTATTCACCGGCCTTTGGCGACCATTTTTATTGCCAGACCGATGGCCGGCTGGAATGCGGACACGTTTTCCTCGCCGGCAACGGTCTGCCGCAGCGCTGGCAGGATAACGGCGACTTCCTGATCGGTGAGCTCGGCTTCGGCACAGGTTTGAATTTCGCCGAAACGTGGCGGCAATGGAAACTCTTTCGGCGCAACGGGCAGCAACTACACTTCATGTCGTTTGAACTTTATCTGATGCGGCGTGGGGAAATCGACCGTGCGCTTTCTCATTGGGCCGAGATCGACATCGAGCGGCAAGCCCTGGCGGCCGCCTGGCCGGAAACGCCGGAAGCAAGCGTCTTCCTGCGGCTCGATGACCAGACGTCGCTCAGCGTTATCCGCGGCCATGCTCTCGAAGGCGTCGCGGCCGCGCAAGCCGGCTTCGATGCCTGGTATCTCGACGGCTTCGCCCCATCGCGCAATGCCGACATGTGGTCTGAGGAATTGATGCGCCTCGTCTGCGAGAAGACGAAGCCAGGCGGAACCTTCGCGACCTATGCGGCGGCCGGCTTTGTCCGACGAAACCTGATCGCCGCCGGCTTTGCGGTGGAGCGTCGTGCCGGCTTTGCCGGAAAACGCGAGATGCTCTGCGGCATCAAATCCTAGACCCCGCGTGCTGCTCGCTCGCGCGCAGCCACAGCGCAAGCTTCTCTTCGAGCAGTTCCGGGCTGATCGGTTTTGACATGTAATCGTCCATTCCGGCGTCCAGGCAGAGATCGCGGTCGACCTCCAGCGTATGCGCCGTCACTCCGATGATCGGCACGCGATGACCTTGTACGCGTTCGCGATCGCGTATTGCGCGCGTCGCGTCGTGGCCGTTCATGACAGGCATCGAGACATCCATCATGATGATGCGTGGTGCGCAGCGATCCCATGCCTCGACCGCCTCCTCGCCGTTGCCGACGACGAGAAAACTGAGGCCGGTTTCCTGCAATATCTGCGTAAAGACGATCTGGTTGACTTCGTTATCTTCCGCAACCAGCACGTCGATGAACTCCGCCGGCGGCCATTCGGAAGGCTCAGCTTTGGCGAGCGGAGGCGGCGCTGCCTCCGGAACCGTCTTCCCCGCCGCAGCGATCTGTTTCGTGCGACTTGCCCGCACGACGTCAACGATGGTGTTTCGCAGCACGTTGGCCCGCGCCGGCTTCATCAAATAGGCTTGACCGTTAAGCGCGGCGAACTCTTTCTCCGTCCCGGAAATGTCCATTGAGGTCAGGAAGATGATCGGCAGCCGTTCAAAGCGGCTGTCGGCGCGCAGCTTCCGTGCGATGTCGGCGCCGTTCATGCCCGGCATCTGGTAATCCAGCACGACCGCATCGATCTCGATGCCCAACTCGTTCGCTGCGGCGATTATTGCCATGGCCGCCGGTCCGTCCTCGGCGGCGGCCCCATCGAAGCCCCAGAGGTCCAGCTGCTCGGCCAAAATCTGTCGGTTGACCGCGTTGTCGTCGACGATGAGAACGCGCGCACCCGTCACGTTGACCGGCAAGGGCTTTGGAGCAAGGCGCGCCGCTGCCACGGTGAGAGGCAGGTTTACCGTAAAGACCGAGCCCTCCCCCGGTTCGCTGTCCACCTCGAGGTAGCCGCCGAACAAGTCGACCAGCCCTGCCGTGATGGCAAGGCCAAGCCCGGTTCCCTCATGGCGACGCGTGGAGGATGAGTCGATCTGCGAGAACTTGTCGAAAATGGAGTCGAGCTTGTCGCCCGGGATGCCGATGCCGGTATCCTCGACCCGGATGCGCGCCATGATTTCGTCTTCCGCGCCCGGCGTAAAGCCGACGTCCACAAGGACGTGACCGCGCTCGGTGAACTTTATGGCATTGCCGACGAGATTGGCGATGATCTGGCGGAAGCGGCCGGCGTCACCGATCACGGCCGACGGCAAATCGGGTGCCGCGCGCACCAGCAGCTCTATGTTCTTCTCAGCCGCCGGCGAAGACAGGAGCGTTGTAACGTCCTCGATAGCCTCGACCAAATCGAACGTCGTGCGCCTGAGGGTCATCTGGCCGGCGTCGATCTTGGAGAAGTCGAGAATGTCGTTGATAATCGTCACCAAGGCGTTGCCCGACTTGGCGATGATATCGATGAACGTCTTCTGGCGCGTGTCGAGATTGGTCTTCGCCAGCAATTCGGCCATTCCGAGAACGCCGTTCATCGGCGTTCGGATCTCATGGCTCATATTCGCCAGGAACTCCGACTTGACGCGATCGGCGGCTTCCGCCCGGGATAGCAACCGCTCAAGCTCGGCCTCACGCTGCTTCGCTTCGGTGACATCGGTGAACAGCGCAACCCAGTGCTGCCGCTCGCTGATCGTCGCATCCAGGTTAACCCAGCGCTCTCCGGCGACATGGAACGGCGTCGAAATCGGCTTCTTGGCCGCGATCTTATCGCGCCAGCTCTGCAGGATTTCATCTTCCTGCCCGTTAAAGTCGCCACGTTCGGCGCAAAACCGGAACAGATCGATCCACCCCCGTCCAACTGCGAGATATTCAGGTGGTATGGCGAGGATCTCGCTGAGTGGCTCGCTGGCAAGCAGGATGTTGCCGTCCTGAACGATCAAGAGGCCCTGCGACATCGCCCGTGTCGCGTCCTCCATCAAGTCGCCGAGATGCGCGAGAGCCGCCCGCGTTTCGTGAATTTCCTTCTCCCGCTGGCGGACCGCAGTGACATCAGTATAGGAAAGCAGGACGCGACCGTTGGAAAGGCGGCCGCCCTCGAACAGGACCCGCTTGCCGTTAACCCAGCCCAGTTCTATTGGCGGCTGCTGTTCCGCAGCAAAATGCTTCTCGCGCCGGGCAAGGATCTGCTCCGGCGTGAGCCTGTCCCCATAGCGACCGAGTTGGTGATTGCGACGGATGACGTCGATGAAGGCCAAGCCGTCGAAGCGGTCGTCACGTGGTAGATCCCAGACATCGTAGAACTCGTCATTGGCGTAGAGGACGTTGCGCTCTTCGTCGAGGATCATGACACCGACTGGGAGAGCACGAAGAATGCCTTCAAGATCGTCCGTCAGCGCCCGGCTGCGAGCCAAGTCGGATGCCGAAAGGGTCGGCTTGGCCCCTGTCAGCTGATCGCCGCCGTCTTGATGTGGAGCTGTCCTTTCAAAAATACCGAGCACATAGACGCGGTCTTCGGACGGCGAGAAACTCTCGATCCGCACCCGCTCGCGCCCGAAGCCCCTGCTGTCCAAACAAACGGCACTTTCCTCACTCGCGAAGACGAGCGCGCGCCGCTCCTTGTCTTCGCGGGCCTCCTCTTCCGGCGTATCGATAAGTTCTCGGCTCCGGCAGCCGATGAAATCAGGGATCTCCCTTCCGAAGAAGGATGCATAGGCCTCGTTGACGGCCACATAGCGAAGCTCGCTGTTCTTGACATAGGCGGGGCGCTCCAGATCCGCGATCCGCCGGCAGGCCAGCTCGAGAAGGTCCCCGCTCGATGTCAAAGTTGGTCCTCAGTCAGGAAAAGCTTACTCATCGAGCAAGTATAACGGGCGCTCTTTAACAACCCTTTAACCATAATGCAGCGGCACCCTGCAGGACGCAGGTAACCTGTGCTCTAGCGCCGGCGCGGCCGCTGCGATGCAGCAGTTCAAACCGAATAAACCCTGCGGAACTGTGGTATAGTTTCACTCGTTTCTAAAATGAACTCGTTCAGTTGGCCCGTATACCCGAACGGTTTCGCCTGACGGCTTCAGGAACAAGCATCGTCTACGAAAGGAGACGACCATGTCCGTACTTCATAAAAGCATGGCGGCGGGCTTAATGGCATTGACCCTGACGGGTACAACCCTCATCCCGGCAACGCCCGCGAACGCCAATCATGACTTCTGGGGAGGCGTTGCCGTTGGAGCAGTCGGCGGCCTGCTGCTGTCGCAGGTTGGGCGCCCCTACGCCTATTACGGCTATCCGGGCCCATACTATCGACCGTACTATCGGCCGTATTACAGGTCCTACTATAGGCCGTACTACCAACCCTATTATGGGGGCTACTACAGGCCGGCATATCGGAGCTATTACAGGCCTTATTCGCGGTACTACTACGCGCCTCGGTGCCATATCGTATGGCGGCACAACGGTTGGGGCGACGCTTACCGGACACGGGTCTGCTACTGAGAACGGCGCTGGCATAGGGTGTCGCTGCGGTGGGCGTTGAGCCTGTGCTCTTGACTTTTGGCCCCAACTAGACCAAATGCAGGCCAGCTTTCACCTTCCGGCCGCCGCGTGAGCGTGCCCCTGCCAGCAAATAGGAGCAGGAAGAAGGGCAAAAGCGCATTTCGTACAGGCCGCATCCCAAGACGCGGGCAAGAAGCGCTGGAAAGCTTTTTCCAACAAGACAAGTTCCCACTTCACGCGGGGTTCTTGACGCCAGAATGACACCGGGCCGCATTTTGCGATCCGGCCGATTTTTTTGGCGCGCCCTAAAAAGGTTATGACTTGACCAATTTTGAATCGCTTGGCATCTCCAAGCCGATCGTCGCCACACTTTTCCAACTCGGCATCGAAAAGCCGACCCCCATTCAGGAAAAGGCGATCCCGCTTCTTCTCGAAGGCCGCGACCTTATCGGCCTTGCTCAGACAGGCACCGGCAAGACGGCCGCCTTCGGCCTGCCGATCATCGAAAAGATCATCCCTGAAGAGCGGCGTCCGGACAACCGTACCACCCGTACGCTGATCCTCGCCCCAACCCGCGAACTGGTGAACCAGATCGCCCAGAACCTTAAGAACTTCCTGCGCAAGTCGCACCTGCGCATCAACGTCGTCGTGGGCGGCGTCTCGATCAACAAGCAGCAGCTGCAGCTCGAAAAGGGCACCGACATCCTCGTTGCCACGCCCGGCCGCCTGCTCGACCTCGTCGCCCGCCGCGCCATCGGCCTCACCGCCGTACGCTACCTCGTTCTCGACGAGGCCGACCAGATGCTCGACCTCGGCTTCGTCCACGACCTGCGCAAGATCGCCAAGATGGTGCCGAAGAAGCGCCAGACGATGCTGTTTTCGGCAACCATGCCGAAATCGATCGCCGACCTCGCCGGCGAATACCTGACGGACCCGGTCACCGTCGAAGTGACACCTCCGGGCAAGGCTGCCGACAAGGTCGAGCAGTATGTCCACTTCGTCAACGGCAAGAACGACAAGACGGACCTCCTAAAGAAGTCACTCACCGAGAACCCTGACGGACGCGCGATCGTCTTCCTGCGCACCAAGCACGGCGCCGAGAAGCTGATGAAGCACCTCGACCACGTTGGCTATTCGGTCACTTCCATCCATGGCAACAAGAGCCAGGGCCAGCGCGAGCGCGCCCTCAAGGCCTTCCGTGACGGCGACGTCAAGACGCTGATTGCGACCGACGTTGCCGCCCGCGGCATCGACATCCCGGCCGTCAGCCACGTCTACAACTACGACCTGCCGGAAGTTCCGGATGCCTACGTCCACCGCATCGGCCGTACGGCCCGCGCTGGTCGTGACGGCATCGCGATCGCCTTCTGTGCACCTGACGAAACCCGTCTCCTGCGCGACATCGAACGCCTGATGAACATCAACATCGCTGTAGCCAGTGGTGAAGCGCCTGCCAACATGAACGCCACTCCGCGCCGCGGCAATGGCAGTGGCAACAGCAATGGCAATGGCGGCAACCGCGGCCAGGGTCGTGGTGGTGAAAACCGTGGCGGTGAGCGCCGTGGCGAAGGCCATCGTGCAGGTGGCCGCCCGGAGCGTCGTCCGCGCCCTGAAGCTGGCGACGAAGTCCGCGCCAACAATGAGGAGCGCCGCGAGCGTCGTCCGCGTCCTGAGCGCCAAACCCAGCGCAACGAAGACTTCCGCGGCCAGCGCCGTGGCGAGGCTACGCCGATGACGTCCGGCCCCGACAACGATCTGGCGGCAACGTCGGACTTCCGTCCGGCCCGCAAGCCGCAGCGCCCCCAGCATGGCAACCATGCCAATGGCGAGAACCGTCATCATCCCGGCGGCGGCGCCCGCAATGCGCACGGCCGCCCGGCCCGCAAACACGGTGAAGATCGTGGCGCGCAGGCCCACGGCGGCGAACGTCGCGAAGGCAACGGCGGAAACCGTCGCGGCGGTCCGTCGCGCGGTGGCAACGGTCAGCGCCGTGAACGCGCCTAATTGAAAAAAGAAAGGGCGGGAGAAATCCCGCCCTTTGCAATACGCGTCTCACGACGCCAAATGATCCCGCGGCCTTACAATCTCGCCTTGTGGCAATTGGCCCATTGCATTAGCATGCTGGTGCTGCTGTAGGGCGCGTCGGCTTCGGGCCGGAGGGGCATTGCCCGCCTACGTACGACAAAGTCAAACGTAAGCCGCGCCCATGCCAAATATCGAAAACCTCAGAAAACAAGCCAAGACATACCTGCGATGGCATCGCGAACGGTACTATCCGGTTGCGGCGCAGATCAGGTGGATCCTGCCCAGATATCGAGATCAAAGCGATCGAGAAATATTGGACGCCGACTTCAAGCTCAGCGATGCTCAGGAGCTTGTTGCCCGAAAGCATGGCTTTACGGATTGGCCGGCGCTGGTCAAAGGGATCGAAACCATGACGAAATCGAAAGCGTCGGACAGTAGACGTCCGCTCGTCCTCTCCGCGGAGCCGCAACTCTTCGTCTCCGATATCATTGCCTCGTGCCAGTTCTATGTTCGGAAACTGGGTTTTGAAGTGGCGTTCCAGTACGGAGAGCCGCCATTTTATGCCCAGGTGTTTCGCGACGGCGCGCGCCTGAACCTGCGAAAGGTCGGCGGGCCGGTCTTCGACGCTGGCTTCAGAGCGCGAGAAGTCGACGCCCTCTCCGCAACGTTAACGGCCGACGATCCGAAGCGGCTGTACCTGGAGTATCAGGCCGCCGGCGCATCGTTCCACCAGCCCCTGCGCACCGAGCCATGGGGCGCACGCAGCTTCATCGTGCAGGACCCCGACGGAAACCTGATCGCGTTTTCAGGCGAGGCGACCTAAGCCCGCTGCAGCTCGGTCGTATCTGAAGCATTGATGCTTACCTGAAGTTTCCCTGATGCTCGCGCAACCGTATACCCGGCGCTCAGCCCGAAATTGAATCGGTTTTCGGCTCGAAAATGTTCATCTGCTCACATTTTGAGCGGACGCTGAGGATTGACGGCGGGCGTGTCGACGCCAGCTATCGATAAATGCCCAGTTTTTCGTCTGTTTTGGCCCTCGAGAAGGATTCACGAATCTCGCGTTCAAACTGTGCATGGTTCTTGCATTGCCATTTGCGTTGTATTCAAATGAACAAAAAAGGGGAGCCACACCTTTGGCATTTGATGAAATGATCACCGGGGGCGAAAGTCCGCGACAGCCATATGAAAAATACTTTGAGTGGTACAGTAACCAAGATCGAGCGCATCTGATTGCAAAATCCCGGGACGCGGAGAACATCTTCCGCAAGACTGGCATTACCTTCGCGGTCTACGGACACGCAGACTCTTCCGAAAAGCTCATTCCCTTCGACATCATCCCCCGCATCATCTCAGGTCGCGAATGGCGCAAGCTCGCACAGGGTATCGAGCAGCGGGTAATCGCCCTCAACGCTTTTCTCGATGACATCTACCACAAGCAGGAAATCATCCGCGCCGGTCGCATACCGCGCGAACTGATCGAGAGGAATGACGCCTTCCTGCCCGAGATGATCGGCTTCCGGCCGCCCGGCGGCGTCTACACGCATATCGTCGGCACTGATATCGTGCGCACCGGCGAGGACGAGTTCTACGTGCTGGAGGACAACGCCCGCACACCCTCCGGTGTCAGCTACATGCTGGAAAACCGTGAAACGATGATGCAGATGTTTCCGGACCTGTTTCATGCCAACAAGGTCCGGCCGGTCGAAGACTATCCCTATCTGCTGCGCCAGAGCCTGGCATCGCTCGCGCCTCCGGGCTGCAAGGGCAAGCCACGCGTTGCGGTCCTGACACCCGGCATCTACAACTCGGCTTATTACGAGCACTCGTTCCTGGCTGACACGATGGGCGTCGAGCTTGTCGAAGGCTCGGACCTCCGCGTCATCGACGGCAAGGTGAAGATGCGCACGACCCGCGGCTATGAGGCGATCGACGTGCTCTACCGCCGCGTCGACGACGACTTCCTCGATCCCCTCACCTTCCGGCCGGATTCAGCACTCGGCATCCCCGGCATCATGGATGTCTATCGTTCCGGCAACATCACCATCGCCAATGCGCCGGGCACCGGCATATCGGACGACAAGGCGATCTATTCCTACATGCCCGAGATCGTCGAATTCTATACCGGACGCAAGCCGATCCTCGAAAACGTGCCGACCTGGCGCTGTTCCGAGCCGCAGAGCCTCAAATACGTGCTCGAGCACCTCGAGGAACTCGTGGTCAAGGAGGTACACGGCTCCGGCGGCTACGGCATGCTGGTCGGCCCGACGGCGACCAAGAAGGAGCGCGCCGATTTTGCCGAGAAGTTGAAGGCGAAGCCCGCCAACTACATCGCGCAGCCAACACTTTCGCTGTCGACCGTGCCGATCCTCGTCAACAAAGGCATTGCGCCACGTCACGTGGACTTGCGGCCATATGTTCTCGTCTCCGACAAGGTGCAGATCATTCCCGGCGGATTGACGCGCGTGGCCCTGAAAGAGGGTTCGCTGGTGGTCAATTCCAGCCAGGGCGGCGGCACAAAAGATACCTGGGTATTGGAGGACTGATGCTCGGAAGAACTGCAAACGGACTCTACTGGATGTTCCGTTACATCGAACGCGCAGAAAACATAGCGCGCCTCATCGATGCCGGCCTGCGCATGTCGCTGACCCGAAGCGGAACCGGCGACGACGACTGGGACGGCGTCCTGCAAAGCGCCGGCGTGCGCGAGACCTTTGACGAGGGGCACAGCAAGCTGACGAGCGCCGACGCGATCGACTACCTGCTGCGAGACCGCTCCAATCCCTCAAGCGTCATGTCCTGCGTCGACTACGGGCGAAACAACGCCCGCATGGTGCGCACCGCCCTGACCCGCGAGACCTGGGAAGCGACCAATGAGTTCTGGATCGAGCTAAAATCGCTACTTTCGAAGCGGCTGAAGGCCGCCGAGATGCCGGAGGCAATCGATGCCATCAAGCATCGCGCCGGGCTGATCCGCGGTGCCTTCCACGGCTCGATGCTCAGAAACGAACTCTACAATTTCGCCCGCATCGGAACCTTCATCGAGCGCGCGGACAATACGAGCCGTATTCTCGACGTGAAGTATTATGTGCTCCTGCCCTCGGTCTCGGCCGTCGGCACGTCGATCGACAACATCCAGTGGGAATCGATCCTGCGTTCCGTCTCCGCCCACCGCTCCTACAGCTGGGCGTATGACGGCGAATATCGGTCGATGAATATCGCCGACTTCCTGATCCTGAACGGCCAGATGCCGCGTTCGCTCGCCTATTGCTACGAGAAGATCGTCAGCGAACTCGGCTATCTCGCCAAGGATTACGGTGAGCGGCTGCCGGCGCATGATACGGCCGATTCCATCCGCAAGACACTCCAGACACGTGCCATCAAGGAGATCATGGATCAGGGCCTGCATGAATTTCTGGAAGATTTCGTCACACGCAACAACCAGCTCGGCATGGAAATTTCCGATGGTTACCGGTTCTATGCATAGGCGGGCATGAGATGAAGCTTAAGATAAGCCACGTCACCGAATATCACTACGAAGAACCGGCGGCCTTCTCGCTGCAGCGGCTGCGGCTGACACCGCTCTCCGTTCCCGGACAGTCAGTCATCAACTGGTCGCTGCAGGTTGAGGGCGCTAGGCCCGAAGTCGAATACGACGATCAGTTTGGCAACCACGTCAACCTCGTCTCGCTGGAAGGCGAGCAGCGGGCGACACGCATCGTGGCCGAAGGCGAGGTCGAAACGGAAGATCGAAATGGGGTACTCGGCCCCCATAGCGGCTTCTGCCCGCTCTGGCTTTTCCTGCGTGAAACGCCGAGGACGAAGTCCGGAAAGCTGATCAAGGAACTCACCAAGGGTGTGAGCGGCGAGAACGAGCTTGCTCGCATGCACGCGCTGATGTCCGGCATACATGAGACCGTGACCTACTTGCCTGGGACCAGCGACACGGAGACCACGGCTGAGCAAGCGCTTGAGAAGAAGAGCGGCGTCTGCCAGGACCATGCCCATATTTTTGTCGCCGCCGCACGCAGCCTCGGCGTGCCGGCCCGCTACGTTTCCGGCTACCTGATGATGGAAGAGAAGATCGAGCAGTCGGCGACCCACGCCTGGGCCGAAGCGCACCTCCCGGGCCTCGGTTGGGTCGGCTTCGATCCGGCCAACAATATCTGCCCCGACGCACGCTATGTGCGTGTCGCCTCCGGCCTCTGCTACCGCGATGCGGCTCCCGTTTCAGGCATGCGCATCGGCACGCCGGGGGAAAAGCTCTCTGTCGTGGTCAAGGTTGAAGATCGGGGGCAGATGCAAAGCCAGAGCCAGAGCTGAAGGGCTGGCTTCCGAAGAACTCATATCGAGATACCGTTGTCCGAGCCGCCGCATAGCGGCTCGGATCGTTTTGGGCCATCGTTAGGCCAGCGTATAGGCCGTCTTGACGCTCGTGTAAAACTCGGCCGCGTATTTGCCCTGCTCGCGCGGACCGTAGGACGATCCCTTGCGGCCACCGAACGGAACGTGGAAATCCACGCCTGCGGTCGGCAGGTTGACCATCACCATGCCCGCTTCGGAGTTTCGCTTGAAATGCGTCGCGTGCTTGAGGCTCGTCGTGGCGATACCGGCAGACAGGCCGAATGGCGTGTCGTTGGCGGTTGCCAGCGCTTCTTCGTAGTCCTTGACGCGGATGACCGAGACAACCGGTCCGAAGATTTCCTCGCGCGAAATGCGCATCTGGTTCGTGGCCTCCGTGAACAGCGTCGGCTGCAGGTAGAAGCCGGGCGTTTCGCGGGTGACGAGTTCGCCGCCGAAGGCGAGCTTGGCGCCCTCCTTCTTGCCGATCTCGATATAGTCGGTGTCCGTCTTCAGCTGCTTTTCATCGACCACGGGGCCGATGTGCGTGCCCGATTTCAACGCATTGTCGACAACAAGCGTCTGCAGCTTTTCCGTTAGCGCCGCGACGAACTTGTCGTGGATGCCTTCGGTAACGATCAGGCGAGAAGACGCCGTGCAACGCTGGCCGGTGGAGAAGAAACCGGAATTGGCGGCTGCTTCGACGGCGACGCCAAGGTCGGCATCGTCGAGGACGACCATCGGGTTCTTGCCACCCATTTCCAGCTGGAACTTGCGGTTATGCTCGATCGAGGCGCTAGCGACGCGGCGGCCGGTACCGGTGGAACCGGTAAAGGTGATGCCCGTAACATCAGGACTGTCGAGCATGGCCTGGCCGACAACCGAACCCCTACCCATGACGAGGTTCAGCACGCCCTTTGGCAGGCCGGCACGGTGCAGGATGTCGACGATCGCCCACGAGCAGCCCGGGACGAGTTCGGCCGGCTTGAAGACGATGGTATTGCCGTAACAGAGCGCCGGCGCGATCTTCCAGGCGGGGATCGCGATCGGGAAGTTCCAGGGCGTGATGATACCGATGACGCCGAGCGGGTCACGGGTGATCTCGACGCCAATATTCGGGCGAACAGACGGGATGACCTCGCCTGCAAGACGCAGCGCTTCGCCGGCAAAGAATTCAAAGATCTGCGATGCACGAATGGTCTCGCCGATTGCCTCGGGAAGCGTCTTGCCTTCTTCGCGGGCCAGCAGAGCGCCGAGCTCGTCCTTGCGAGCCATGATCTCGTCGCCGGCCGTCTTCAGGATGACATGACGCTCCCAGATGCCGGAGCGCGACCAAGCCGGGAAAGCAGCCTTGGCGGCGGCGATCGCATTCTTCGTGTCTTCGGCCGAACCATCCGCATAGAGGCCAACGACCTCGTTGGTATCCGACGGATTGATGTTCTTCGTCGCGTCCGTGCCGACCCATTCGCCGGCAATGAGGTTCTTATAAATGGTCATGGGCCGACTGGGCCTCCTTCACCGTTCCATTAAAAACGGTCCGGCCGTCGAAGCGGCCGGGCCTTGCGAAATCAGAGCTGCTTGACGGCAATCTCTTCTTCGGCGGCAATCTTCAGAGGGTTGCGCAGCGGCAAGCCGAATTCGGCGACTTCGATTTCGAAGACGTCACCCTCTTCAGCCTTGATGCCTTCCGCGAAGGAGAGCGTCGCGGTGCCGAACATGTGGACGTGGACGTCGCCGGGCACACGAAACAGGCCGTACTTGAAGTGATGGTATTCGAGGTTGGCGAACGTGTGCGACATGTTCGCTTCGCCCGACAGAAACGGCTTTTCGAAGATCACCTTGTCGCCGCGCTTGATGCGCGAGGTGCCGCGGATATCCTCAGGCGCAACGCCAATGCGGATTTCCGGGCCAAAGCTTGCCGGGCGCAGCTTGGAGTGCGCGAGGTAGAGATAGTTGATCCGCTCGGTCACGTGGTCGGAAAACTCGTTCGACAGCGCAAAGCCGATGCGGAAGGGTGTGCCGTCTTCCGCAACGACGTAGATCCCCGCCATTTCAGGCTCTTCGCCGCCATCGAGCGCGAAGGAGGGAGAAACGAGCGGCGCGCCCGGAGCAGCCGAACCGTAGCCGTTGCCCTTGTAGAACCACTCGGGCTGAACGCCCTTCTCGCCGGCCTTCGGCTTGCCGTTCTCGAGACCCATCTTGAACATCTTCATCGAGTCGGTGAGGGTTTCTTCAGCCGCCTCGGAGGTCTTCTTGTGCATGGAATCGCGCGTTGCAGCCGAGCCTAGATGCGTCAGCCCCGTGCCCGTCAGATGCAGGTGCGCAGCGTCGGGATGCGTCATCGGCGGCAGAAACTTGCCTTCGGCATAAGCCTTTTCGAGGTCGACTGCATCGCCGAGGCCGTGTGCTTCAATCACCTGCAACAGCGACTTGCCGCCGTTTGCGGCTTCCATGGCCAGCGCATAGACGCTGCCTGCGTTCTTGACGGCCTTCGCGGTACCGCCCGGCTCGCGCACGGCGACAATGATCTCTCCGTTCGAACCCTTGATCTGCGAAATCAGCACGGTCTTCATCCTTTTTTCGATAACGCGGAAAATGCTTCGCCAATCCGGCTCCCAGAATGAGCCGGATTGGCAAGTTCACATGACTGCGAATGCCTGGGCAGCGCCGGAGCGCTTAGCCCTTGTTCTTGTTGTAGACATCGAAGAAGACGGCGGCGAGAAGCACCAGTCCCTTGACCATCTGCTGGAAGTCGATGCCGAGACCGACGATCGACATGCCGTTGTTCATGACGCCCATGATGAACGCGCCGATGACGGCACCGGTAATCTTGCCAACGCCGCCGGATGCCGAAGCTCCGCCGATGAAGCAGGCCGCGATAACGTCAAGCTCGAAGCCAACGCCTGCCTTCGGGGTCGCCGAATTCAGGCGAGCCGCGATGATCATGCCGGCGAGACCAGCCAGGACACCCATGTTGACGAAGGTGTAGAAGCTCAGGCGCTCGGTGTTGATACCGGACAGCTTGGTTGCCTTCTCGTTGCCGCCCATTGCGTAGATGCGGCGACCGATCGTGGTACGGCGCGTCACGAAGGTGTAGGCCGCGATCAGCACGAGCATGACGACGAGAACGTTCGGCAGGCCCTTGTAGGTGGAAAGCTGGAAGCCAAGGAACAGGATCGCCAACGAGATGATTACGTTTTGGGCGATGAAGAAGCCATAAGGCTCGACATCGATGCCATGGCTCTCGTTGACCTTGCGGCGACGCCAGGCGACATAGAAGAGCACGACAGTTCCCAGCACGGTCAGCACCAGCGACGTGGAATGCAGCGGAATTCCGGCGATATCGATCATTTCGCCTGGCAGGAAGCCCGTCGAGATAACCTGGAAGTCCTTCGGGAACGGGCCGATGTTCTTGCCGCCCAGAACGAACAGCGTCAGGCCGCGGAAGACGAGCATGCCGGCGAGCGTGACGATGAAGGCCGGAATGCGGTGATACGCGATCCAGTAGCCTTGCGCAGCACCGATGGCGCCACCGATGACCAGGCAGAGAATGCCCGCAAGTACGAAGTTCATCTGCCAGTTGACGGTCATGATAGCCGCCACCGCGCCGACGAAGGCAACGATGGATCCGACCGAAAGGTCAATGTGGCCGGCCACGATGACGAGCAGCATGCCGAGCGCCATGATGACGATGAACGAGTTCTGCAGAACGAGGTTCGTTAGGTTGACCGGCTTGAACAGAATGCCGCCCGTGTAGAACTGGAAGAACACCATGATCGCGACGAGCGCGATAAGCATGCCGTATTCGCGAATGTTGGCGCGGATATAGTCCGCAACGGAAACGACGTTGCTTTCCTCGGTGGCTGAAGGGTTGACCGGAGTCATTGTTTCTTCTCCCCTGAGCGCATGATAGCGCGCATGATGGTTTCTTGGCTCGCCTCTCCCTTTGGCAGTTCCGCAACGATACGTCCTTCATTCATGACGTAGATGCGGTCGCACGTACCAAGCAGTTCCGGCATTTCCGATGAGATCATCAGAACACCCTTACCATCGGCTGCGAGCTGGTTGATGATAGTATAGATTTCGTATTTTGCACCGACATCGATACCGCGGGTGGGTTCGTCCAGGATCAGGACGTCGGGGTCGGAGAACAGCCACTTCGACAGCACAACCTTTTGCTGGTTGCCGCCGGAGAGATTGACCGTTTCCTGGAAGATGCTGGAGCTACGGATGCGCAGCTTCGAGCGGTATTCCGATGCGATCTTCGATTCCTTGATGGTGTCGATGACCGTGGCTTTCGAGACCCCGGCCAGATTGGCGAGCGTCGTGTTGTGAACGATGTTCTCGCCGAGTACGAGACCAAGATGCTTGCGGTCTTCGGTCACATAGGCAAGACCCGCGTCGATGGCCTTGCGAACGGTGCTGACATCGACCGGCTTGCCGTGCATCGACACGTCACCATGGATCTTGTGTCCATAGGATTTGCCGAACAGGCTCATTGCGAATTCGGTACGGCCGGCGCCCATCAGGCCCGCGATGCCAACCACTTCGCCCTTGCGGACGGTGACGTTGATGTCGTGCAGAACCTGGCGGTCACGGTGATGCTGGTGGAAAGCGTTCCAATTCTTCACCTCGAGGATCGTTTCGCCGATCGGCACGGAGCGCGGCGGATAACGATCGGCGAGTTCGCGGCCCACCATGTTCTTGATGATGATGTCTTCGCTGATCTCTTCGGTCTGACAGTCGAGCGACTTGACGGTCATGCCGTCGCGCAGAACCGTGATCTGGTCAGCGACCTTGCGAACTTCGTTGAGCTTGTGCGTGATGATGATCGACGTCAGGCCCTGGTTGCGGAACTCGATCAGGAGGTCCAGCAGTGCATCGGAATCCTTTTCGTTGAGTGACGCCGTCGGCTCATCGAGGATCAGCAGCTTCACGCTCTTAGACAGCGCCTTGGCGATTTCGACCAGCTGCTGCTTGCCAACGCCGATGTCGGTGACGAGCGTTTCCGGCGACTCCTTGAGGCCAACCTTGCTCAGCAGCTCTTTCGTACGCTTAAAGGCTTCTTGCCACTTAATGATGCCATTCTGAGCAACTTCGTTGCCGAGGAAGATGTTTTCGGCGATCGACAGGAGCGGCACCAGTGCCAGTTCCTGGTGAATGATGACGATGCCGATTTCTTCGGAATCCTTGAGCGCCTTGAAATGACGGACGTCGCCTTCGTAGACAATATCGCCGTCGTAGGTTCCGGCTGGGTAGACGCCGGAGAGAACTTTCATAAGGGTCGACTTGCCGGCCCCATTTTCACCCACCAATGCGTGGATCTCACCCTGTCGAACCTTTAGGTTCACATTCTCAAGCGCCTTTACGCCTGGGAACGTCTTGGTGATGTTCCGCATTTCGAGGATTGTGTTGTCCATGGTCATAATCCAACGCCAGCAGCCAAAGGGACGCGGCGATCATAAAATTGAAGACCGGAACCCGCAAGCAGGGGGTTCCGGCCAACTTGGTACAATTATTACTTCAGCTGGTCAGCCTTGTAGTAACCGCCTTCTACGAGGATCTTCTCGTAGTTGGTCTTGTCAACTGCGACCGGGGTCAGCAGGTAGGACGGAACGACCTTGACGCCGTTGTCGTAGGTCTTGGTGTCGTTGACTTCAGGCTCCTTGCCTTCCATCAGAGCGTTGACCATGCCGACGGTAACCTTTGCGAGGTCACGGGTGTCCTTGAAGATCGTGGAGTGCTGCTCGCCAGCGATGATCGACTTGACCGACGGGACTTCAGCGTCCTGGCCGGAAACGACCGGGAGCGGCTGATCGCCGGAACCGTAACCAACGCCCTTCAGCGACGAGATGATGCCGATGGACAGACCGTCGTAAGGCGACAGAACTGCATTGACCTTCGCGTCGGTGTAGTTAGCCGAGAGCAGGTTGTCCATACGAGCCTGGGCCGTTGCCGGGTCCCAACGCAGCGTGCCAACCTTGTCCATGCCGGTCTGGCCGGACTTTACGACCAGCTTGCCGCTATCGATGTAAGGCTGCAGAACAGACATTGCGCCGTCATAGAAGAAGAAGGCGTTGTTGTCGTCCGGCGAACCGCCGAAGAGCTCGATGTTGAACGGGCCCTTGCCATCCTTGAGGCCGAGGGCGTCAACGATGGAGGTTGCCTGCAGAACGCCAACCTTGAAGTTGTCAAACGTTGCGTAATAGTCGACGTTGCCCGAGTCGCGGATCAGACGGTCATAAGCAATGACCTTGATGCCTGCGTCGTGAGCCTTCTGGAGAACGTCGGAAAGCGTCGTGCCGTCGATAGCGGCGATGACGAGAACCTTAACGCCCTTCGTGACCATGTTCTCAATCTGAGACAGCTGGTTCGGAATGTCGTCGTCAGCGTACTGCAGGTCGGTGGCATAGCCAGCGTCCTGGAGCTGCTTGACGATGTTGTTGCCGTCGTCGATCCAGCGAGCGGACGACTTCGTGGGCATCGCAATGCCGACAGTGCCCTTGTCGGCTGCCAAAGCCGGCATAACGAACGAAGCGACGCCAAAGGCCGCCGCTGCCATCAACGAGATAATGGATTTCATATCTCTCTCTCCCTTAGTTAATAAACGCGCGTGCGAAAAATCGCCCGCCCCGAAACTGTGGCAGGTTCCGTCTTGGATAATTACTTCAGATGGTGAGAAACGAAGTAGGTCTCCTCCACGCTCTCACGTGTTGAATGCCAACCAGCACACGGCGGCAAACTGGTATGGAATCCCATAACTGTCAAATAGAATAACTGGTAAAGTGCATAACAATTTTGGTATATCGTTAAAAAGTATTACTTTTAATGGAACGCGGATGGGAGGCCGCAA
The DNA here is from genome assembly GCF_000377185.1 of Rhizobium sp. 42MFCr.1. Classification (NCBI taxonomy): domain Bacteria; kingdom Pseudomonadati; phylum Pseudomonadota; class Alphaproteobacteria; order Hyphomicrobiales; family Rhizobiaceae; genus Rhizobium; species Rhizobium sp. 42MFCr.1. Next base: position 8,426 of record NZ_KB897831.1, on the reverse strand, counting down.
CCATGGCGATCATTTCGGACCCGCAGACGCATGGTCACGTCGACATTCATACGGATATCTTTGCCGATGACGCCTTTTTGCGATTGGGCCTCAAGCTGAATCATCTGCGAATGATCGTCGCAATCGAAGATAGCGGGCAGATTTCCGCGGCGGCCGAAGCGCTGAACATTTCACAGCCGGCAGCCTCGCGAATCCTGTCCGAAATGGAATCGATCGTTAAGACGCCACTTTACGAACGCGTGGCACGCGGCGTCGTGCTGACGACCTTCGGACAGGCGCTTGCCAGACGCGCGCGCAAGATCATGCTCGAGCTGCGCGAGGCGGGCCGGGAAATCGCCGAACTCAAAACGGGCAAGGGAGGTACCGTCTTTATCGGCGCCGTCACTGCCCCAGCCATGAGCCTGGTCGTGCCGGCGATAAAGCGCGTTAGAAGCGCCCTACCCGGCATAGAGGTCACCATACAGGTTGAAACGAGCAACGTGCTTGCCCGCGAGTTGCTCGCCGCCCAGCATGACTTCATCATCAGCCGCATTCCCGATGATCTCAACCCGCGCCTCTTCCAGGTCCAGGAAATCGGCGTGGAGAAGGCCTGTCTGATCGTACGGGGCGGCCATCCGCTCTTGAAGAAGAAGGTCGCCTCCCTCGAGGACCTTCCACAATATGATTGGGTTTTCCAACCAGCGGGAACGCTCCTGCGCCGGACGATCGAGGACCTCTTCCTTTCTCGCGGCGTGCTGCTCCCGGAAAATATCGTCAACACCTCTTCGCTGCTGCTCACCTGTGCGACGGTTTGCCAGACGGATGCGATCGCGCCGATCGCGCTCGATGTGGCGCAGTTCCTGGCGACCCATCGGTCGAAGGCTTCGGATGTGCGGGTGTTGCCGATCGATTTCGAGATCAACGTCAGGCCCTACAGCCTGATAACGGTCAAGGAACGTGCGCTGCCCCCGAGCGCACGGCTGCTTTATGACCTGGTACTGGCCGAAAGCAAGAAGGCGGGAGTGCTCTGACAAGCCTTGCACCACCTTGTTCGGATCTAATGCGCCCCTCCAAGGGAGGCAATCATGCTGTTCGGCCAATCCGTGTTCCAGTCCGTGCTCGACCGCCTGAAGGCGGAGGACGATGAAACCGTCGAACAGGATGCACCCGCCGCCGCCCGCGTAAGCGGTCTCAATACCGGCCTCGCGTTCGACGTCATGGAAGGCGTCTCGGCGTCGTCAGCGCGACCCAACCAGGCATATTTCGAGACAATGGAATTCGCCGCATCGGAGACCGTGGCCGAGCGGTCGCCTGAGCCCTTGCCGCCTCCTGAACCAGAGCCCGAGCCGGTGATGCCCGATCACCTCGAGCGCATCGCGCCTGAAGATATCGCGGCCGAACTGGACATTTCTGCGCGTGATACAGCCCAGAGCCTCAGCGAAAAGCGCCGCGCCTTTGCCAAGCAGAACCATCCCGATCGCGTCAACCCGCTGTTCCGCGAGAACGCCACCAAGCGGATGACGATAGCGAACCTGCTGATCGACCAGGCGCTGCGCCACCTTGCCCGCTGACTAGTCAGCGTCCTTCTTGGCTTCTGTATCTTCTGCCTCTTCCGCGTCATCGGGAGATGGCGCCGTGTCCGCCTCCGGCGACTGCGGCTTGTAGTTCCAGAACAGCATATAGGCCGCATAGACGCCTGCGCCGCCCGACAGGACCGCCCAGAATGGATCGCCGGTGATCATTTCGACCAGCGCCCAGCCAAAGCAAACGGCCACAATCAGGATGCGAGCCCACAGCGGGCGATAGGCCGGATGGTTCGGATCGATGAGTTGCATATTTATCCCGCGCGGTATTTCGATGACATGTCTTTAGGATGGATTCCGTAAATGTGAAAGAGCGCCGGGCTTGACGCGGCAGCCATTAAATGGAATGAAAATTCCACAAGCATCACAGTTCGGTTCATTTGTTCCGAATTCAAGGGAGGTTCTCATGACAGTCAGATTTGGTCTTCTCGGCGCCGGCCGTATCGGCAAGGTTCATGCGAAGGCCGTCAGCGGCGATGCCAATGCCAAGCTCGTTGCCGTCGCCGACGCCTTTCCGCAGGCCGCCGAAGCGATCGCATCGGCTTACGGCTGCGAGGTCCGCACGATCGACGCGATCGAAGCCGCCAAGGATATCGACGCCGTCGTCATCTGCACCCCGACCGACACCCACGCCGAACTGATCGAGCGATTCGCGCGCGCTGGAAAGGCGATCTTCTGCGAAAAGCCAATCGATCTCGACGTTGCCCGCGTCAAGGCCTGCATCAAGGTCGTCGACGAGACCAAGGCGAAGCTGATGGTCGGCTTCAACCGACGCTTCGACCCGCACTTCATGGCTGTTCGCAAGACGATCGATGATGGCCGAATCGGCGATGTCGAAATGGTAACGATCACCTCGCGCGATCCTGGCGCCCCGCCAGTCGATTACATCAAGCGTTCGGGCGGCATCTTCCGCGACATGACGATCCATGACTTCGACATGGCCCGCTTCCTGCTCGGCGAAGAGCCGGTTGCCGTCAGCGCGACCGCCGCCGTCCTCGTCGACAAGGCGATCGGCGAAGCCGGCGACTACGACAGCGTTTCCGTGATCCTGCGGACCAAATCCGGCAAGCAGGCAATCATCTCCAATTCCCGCCGTGCCACCTACGGCTACGATCAGCGCATCGAAGTGCATGGCTCGAAGGGCATGGTCGCTGCCGAGAACCAGCGTCCGGTCTCGATCGAGGTCGCCAACGGCGACGGCTATACCCGTCCGCCGCTGCATGACTTTTTTATGACTCGCTATACCGAAGCTTACGCCAACGAGATCGCGAGCTTCATCGCCGCAATCGAAAAGGGCGCGACCATCTCGCCGTCGGGCGCCGATGGCCTGGCTGCCCTCGCGCTTGCCGATGCCGCCGTGCAGTCCGTCAAGGAAGGCAAGCTCATCAAGATTGGCTGACGGCCCTCTCCCGACCGAAAGCCACCTGTGAAATGGCCGGGTCCCTGCCCGGCCATTTCTCGTTCCATCTGCACGATCCGCTAGGCGCACCGCTAATCCGATCCCTGGATACCGGACAAGACCAGCTCCTGATCGATCACCGACAATGCCCGGTCGAGATGACCCTCGAACACGAGGATCGATTCGTCGGGAACGACTCGGATCTCCGGCATTCCCTCCATCCGCACGACATGCGTCTGGCCAAGCCCTTCCTCGATCCCCGGTCGCAACAGATCATAGTAACGCGTTCCCGGCCCGGTGATGGCGATCGGCATGCGTTCTGTCAGACTTAGCAGACGCGAAAGCCCATTTCCGAGTGCAATACCGGCCTGCCTGAATGCCAAGGCAGACATGCGGTGCCCCTGTCGCGCTTGGGCGGCGATCTTGTCGAGCCCGGCGACCGGCACGAACTTGGCTGGGATCGTGTCGAGCGGCACTTCGAAGGCCATGCGCAAAATGGCGTAGAAGCCAGCATAAGCCTCGATGCATCCCCTGCTGCCGCAGCGACAAAGGCCGCCGTTTGCCATATGCAACATATGTCCAAAATTTGGGGCCGACACTTCACGCTCGCCCGGCCCCGTGCTCCGGACGATGCCGAGCCCGACACTATGTCCGAGCGACAAGGCGGCGAGCGACCGAAAATCAACCGGCCTCGCATTCGCTTCATGTGCGCCGAGTGCGGCTGCGACGAGCTGGGTCTCGTTCCCCAGAAAAATCCTGGCCTGCCAATCCGGCCGCAAGGCCGATTCGAAGTCGATCTGATTGCTGCCGAAAATCGGCGACCACACCAGTACAGGGTCGGTCGGATGCACCAGACCTTTGCTGCTGATCGATATCAGCAGCACCCTTTCCTGGGGCAGCTTCGAGCGTGAAAGAATGCGCGCAAGCCCCTGTTTAATAGAGGCAATAAACCGCTCGGCACCGGCGGGATCATGCGACCTTTCCTCGCTGAACCGGTCGATGAGTTTGCCTGCGTAGTCGACCAGCGAATATTGCACGCCGTCCGATGAAATGATCACGACGACAAGGTAGCCGCAGTCGCGCCGCTGTCGAAACAGCACGCGCGGACGCCCTCTTCCGCTACTTGGCTGCTGCTCGGATTTTTCAATGATTTGCGCTTTTTCGAGGTCAGCCGTGATTGCTGAAATCGTCGCGGAGGAAAGCTTCGTAAAGTCGGCAATCTCTGTATGCGCCAGCGCCCCATGTCGTCGAAGCGCAGCTAATACAAGGACGCTGTTTCTCTGCCGGACCAACTCCGTGCTCGACTTGGTCAGCATATATGCCGGCCTCTCCCCCTCGCATTCCGCCCTCGCTCACACCCCATCTCCAGCAATTTTTTCGCGACGCAACGAAGCCGGTAGTGCGGTGTTGACAGTTGAAAAAATCTCTGACACTTAATTTCTCGACTGTCGAGAAAATAATTCAAATTTCTCGCCAGCGAACCGCGGCGGCCGGAGGAACCACTGGCTGGGGCTGGCCGCTATTCACTCGGGAGGATATTTATGAAGTCTGTTTTGAAGCTGATGGCCGGGGCGGCCATCCTCGTGTCGGTGCACACCGCCGCAATGGCAGCTGATCTCGTCGTCGGCGTTTCCTGGTCGAACTTCCAGGAAGAGCGTTGGAAGACCGACGAAGCCGCCATCAAGAAGGCCCTCGAAGCCAAGGGCGCAAAGTACATTTCCGCTGATGCGCAGTCGTCTGCCGCAAAGCAGCTGACCGATGTTGAATCGCTGATTTCGCAGGGCGCGAATGCACTCATCGTTCTCGCCCAGGATAGCGATGCTATCGGCCCTGCCATCGAAAAGGCTGCTGCTGAAGGCATTCCGGTTGTCGGCTACGACCGCCTGATTGAAAATCCGGCTGCTTTCTACATCACCTTCGACAACAAGGAAGTCGGTCGCCTGCAGGCCGAAGGCGTATTCAAGGCCAAGCCGGAAGGCAATTACGTCTTCATCAAGGGTTCTTCGTCCGACCCGAACGCGGACTTCCTGTTCTCGGGCCAGATGGAAGTGTTGAAGGCTGCTGTCGATGCCGGCAAGATCAAGAACGTCGGCGAAGCCTACACCGACGGCTGGCTGCCGCAGAACGCCCAGCGTAACATGGAGCAGTTCCTGACCGCCAACAACAACAAGGTTGACGCCGTTGTTGCTTCGAACGACGGCACCGCCGGTGGCGCTGTTGCCGCGCTCGACGCACAGGGCATGGCAGGCACCGTTCCGGTTTCGGGGCAGGACGCCGACAAGGCTGCTCTGAACCGCATCGCGCTTGGTACTCAGACGGTTTCCGTCTGGAAGGACTCGCGCGAACTCGGCAAGCGCGCTGCTGAAATCGCGCTCGACCTCGCTGGTGGCAAGACGATGGACAAGATCGACGGTGTCACCACTTTCGAGGGCGGCCCGAAGAAGGTGAAGATGCAGTCGATCTTCCTGAAGCCGGAGGCCATCACCAAGGACAACCTGAACGTCGTCATCGACGCCGGCTGGATTTCCAAGGCTGAAGCTTGCCAGGGCGTAAAGGCCGGCAGCGTCAAGGCCTGCGATTAATCTTCGCCAGGTCAATCAACACGCCGGCGCCGCAGCGGTCTCGTTGCGGCGCCGGATGCGGATGGTGCCTCCTCCACGGACACTCCCGCCTCGTAACGCACCGAACGCTTTGATTCCCTGCCAGAATAGTGCCGCGCCTTGAGCGGCCATTTCGGAAGTCTCTCGGTGGTCAATTCAAGAACAGGGCAACCTCGGTTCGGGCTTTTCGGGCACCCGCGCCACGGCCCAAACAATGGGGGAAACGGCAAACCCATGGCAAACATCACGCAATCCTCATCGAGCCATCCGCGCTCGGCGGAGGGCAACGCTTTTACGCGCTTCCTGCGCGCAACCGAGATCGACACGCGCCTGCTTGGCATGGTCGCCGCGCTGCTCGTCATCTGGATCGGCTTTCATCTCTACACCGGCGGGCTCTTCCTGACGCCGCGCAACCTCTGGAACCTCTCGGTCCAGACGACCGAAATCGCGGTTCTCGCGACCGGCATGGTGCTTGTCATCGTCACCCGCAACATCGACCTGTCGATCGGCTCCATGCTTGGCCTTGTCGCCATGATCATGGGCGTCGTCCAGGCGAAATTCCTGCCGCAGTACCTCGGCTTCGACAACTCCTGGACCTGGCTGATCACGGTGGTCTGCGGTCTGGTTGCCGGAACGCTGATCGGTCTTTTCCAGGGCGTCATCATCGCCTTCCTGGGTGTCCCCTCCTTCATCGTCACGCTCGGCGGCTTCCTCGCCTGGCGCGGTCTTGCCTGGTACGTGACATCGGGCCAGACGGTCGCACCTCTCGACACGACGTTCCGCATTATGGGCGGCGGCGCTGAAGGGGCTGTCGGAGCCACGTGGAGCTGGATCATCGGGCTTGTCGCCTGTGTGCTGATCGTCGTCGGCATCATCGGCTCGCGCCACCAGCGCAAGCGTTTCAACTTCCCACGCCGTCCGCTCTGGGCAGAGTATTTCTTGGCAGTTCTCGGCTGCACCCTAGTCCTTGGCGCCATCTGGGTGTCCACCATCTATTACTGGCCGGTGGCGATCGCCAAGAAGTACGCCGAAGCCAACAACATCGCCTGGCCGGAAACGGGGCTCTTCATCTCCTACGGCATCGCCGTGCCGGTGCTGATCGCCATTCTCGTCGGCATCGTCATGACCTTCATCGCCACCCGCTTGCGCTTCGGCCGCTACGTCTTCGCGATCGGTGGCAACCCTGAAGCAGCCGAGCTCGCCGGCATCAAGACCCGCTGGGTCGCCGTCCGGATCTTCGCGCTTATGGGCTTTCTCGCGGCTGTCGCCGCGGCGATCTCGACCGCCCGCCTCAACGCCGCCGCCAACTCGCAAGGCACGACCTACGAGCTCTATACGATCGCCGCAGCCGTCATCGGCGGCACCTCGCTCGCCGGCGGCACCGGTACGATCGCCGGCGCAATGCTCGGCGCGCTGGTCATGCAGTCGCTGCAATCGGGGATGGGCCTCGCCAACGTCGACACGCCCATACAAAATGTTGTCGTGGGCGCCGTGCTTGTCGTTGCCGTCTGGCTCGACACCGTCTATCGCTCGCGGTCGAAGTAAAGAGGAGTCCTAGATATGACTGATCAACGCACTCCCCTTGTGGAAATGAAAAACATCTCGATCTCCTTCGGCGGCATCCACGCTGTGGACAATGCTTCGGTCGATCTCTACCCCGGCGAAGTCGTCGCCCTTCTCGGCCACAACGGCGCCGGCAAGTCGACGCTCATCAAGATCCTCTCCGGCGCCTACAAGCGCGACAGCGGCGAGATCCTGATTAATGGCGAGCCAGCAGACATCCGCAATCCGCGCGATGCGAAGAAGTACGGCATCGAGACGATCTACCAGACGCTCGCCGTCGCCGATAACGTCGATGCCGCCGCCAACCTCTATCTCGGCCGCGAGATCCGCACGAAGTGGGGCACGCTCGATGACGTCGCCATGGAAGCCTCCGCGCGTGAGGTGATGGGCCGCCTCAACCCCAACTTCCGCCGCTTCAAGGAGCCGGTGAAAGCACTTTCCGGCGGCCAGCGGCAGTCTGTGGCGATCGCCCGCGCGATCCTCTTCGATGCCCGCATCCTGATCATGGACGAGCCAACGGCGGCTCTCGGGCCCCAGGAAACGGCGCAGGTCGGCGAGCTGATCAAGCAGCTGAAGAAGGAAGGCATCGGCATCTTCCTGATCAGCCACGACATCCACGACGTCTTCGACCTCGCCGATCGTGTCTCGGTGATGAAGAACGGCCAGGTCGTCGGCCATGCCCGCACCGAAGATGTCACCAAGGACGAAGTGCTCGGCATGATCATCCTCGGCAAGGTGCCGCCAAAGGCCATCCCCGGCCCCGGCGCCATGCAGGCCTGACCCGCAGACGTGAGACATAAAAGTCCGCCGCCCGCAAGAACGGCGGACTTTTCATTTTGTAGATTGAAGCCAGCGAGAAGCTAGGCTAAGAACCTCGCATCGGACAAGGCGATTCAAGCGCCTCGGCATGCACCCGTAGCTCAGCTGGATAGAGTGTTGGATTCCGATTCCAAAGGTCACAGGTTCGAATCCTGTCGGGTGCGCCACTAACTCTCGGGTCCGTTCTGGACACATAGGTTACGTTTTATTCCTGAGACATAGGTAACACTTTTGGACCGAAAGGGTTCGGCAAAGGTTCAAGCCTGCATGTCTCATCATCGAAGTATCCCAGATCGTAGTCCATAAAGCTTGTCAGCCAGATATTGTCTTCGACCTGTTTGATGCCGACGGCCTGACCGGCGAAGACCAGACTGAGATTGATCTTCTTCCGCTTGTAGCAGATGCGTCCGCATGTTGTGACGGTGACTGTCTGGTCGTGGAACGGGTAGTCGAGATCGGGTAGGCCGCGGTAGGCGCGCGGTG
>NZ_KB897830.1:140751-144121 GCF_000377185.1 Rhizobium sp. 42MFCr.1 | reverse complement strand
CGCTACGGCGAGTTCGTGCTGTTGAAGCCGCGCTTCGAAACGAAGACGATCCTTCTGTGGGGCGCGCCGCTTCTGCTCGCCGTCGCAGGCGGCCTGTCGCTGATCGTCTTCGCACGGCGTCGCGTGGAGGTGCCGACCGGCAGTCGCCTCAGCGAGGAGGAAGAGAAAAAACTCGACCGACTTATGCATGGCGATGGTCTTTGACTGAGATCAATGTCGAATTGCTTTGCTCATCCTACCGTCGTGCCAGCAGCATTCCGGAAGAGCGAGACATGAGATGCAGGCCAAGGACATAATGACCACCAACGTGGTTTCAATCAGCCCTGCGGCAAGTGTGCGGCATGCAGTCGCCGTCATGCTTCAAAACAACATCAGCGGCCTTCCGGTTGTCAGCGACGAGGGACGCGTTTGTGGCATGCTGACGGAAGGCGATCTTCTCCTCCGACGGGAAATCCGGGTTTCGCTGCGGTCATCTCGCGTGTCCGAAGTCACCTCGGAACTTGACCTTGAACGCTACATTCGCACTCATGGCTGGTCCGTGGCAGATGTCATGTCTCCCGACGTCATTGTCGCATTGCCGGACAGCGAGGTGTCAGACATCGCCGATAGTCTGCAGGCCCACCGAATCAAGCGGTTACCCATCGTCGAGAACGGGCGACTTGTCGGGATCGTGAGCCGGCGCGACATTCTTGCAATCATTCTCGACGCGCCGCCGACCACGCTTCCTCGGGAGGATGAGAGTATTCGTCTGGCGGTGCGTACGCGTCTGAGGTCCGACCTCGGTTTGACGCCGCAAAGGGTGCAAGTCTCTGTCAAGAACGGCGAAGTGACCCTGGACGGCCACCTGGAATCGGATCTGAAGCGAAAAGCAGTGCGCACGCTTGTCGAAAGCTTGGGAATCGGCGGCTATCGCGACCGACTGCATGTCATCACGCCCGACAGTGCAAACCGCTCTGACATTGCCTCGGGCTAACATCGATCTTCAGTAGCAACCAGTCGGTTGGTTTCGAGAACATGACCTTGAGAAGCCGTCGCGTATGGCACCCCTACCGGAGCCGTTGGGACGAGGAGGCTTGCTCGCTTCGCGCCCCGAAAACGAACAAGCCTCTGTCAAGTTCCCAGCATTGACACGGGCATCGCCCGACCCGCGACAGCAATATAGGAAAGTACCGGAACGAAATCTTTGATCGACGTCAAAGATGGCAAGTTCCGATTGGCGCTCGGGTGGCGGCCACAGATCGGACATCGCCAGGCGAGTCGCAAGTCAAGATGAGCTTCACCCGCCCGCGAGGGCCTGGTCCAAAAACGGGCGAATATCTTTGGCAAGCGCAGCTGCGTCGAGTGGACCAACGTGCTTGGCCACGATGCGTCCATCCCGGTTGATGACGAATGTCTCCGGAACACCATAAACGCCCCAGTCGATCGAAGCCCTGCCTCTTGCATCGATCCCGATTGCGGCGAAAGGGTTCCCGTTCTCGCGTAGAAACGCCAACGCCTTTTCGGGAGCGTCCTTGTAGTTGATCGCAACGACGGTGATGCGCGTGTCTTTGGCGAGTTCCATCAGGACCGGGTGCTCCTGACGGCATGGAATGCACCATGAGGCGAAGATGTTGACGACGGTCACCCGCCCACGGATGACGGCGTCCGCCAGTCCTGGCGTTGATATACCGGCGAGCGGCGGAAGATCCACATGTGGATGTGGTTGGCCGATAAGGGAGGAGGGGAGTGTAGAAGGAGTGTATCCGTCGGCCGATTCCCGGTACAGCACGTTGCCGACAGCACTTGCGATTCCGAGGAATGCGACGAGCGGTATTGCCGCCACGAGGTAACTCCGCATCCTAGCGTTCTTCGCGATTTGGCCGGCGACGCACGACCGCGAGCGCCTCGACCTGTCGGCGGTAGCTTCGGCTGGTAATCCAAACCTTCGCCGCCATCGCAAACATCACCGAGAAGGCCAGCGCGTAAGCGGCGAAAACATACTCCTGATGCGTCATCTCAACTATCCCTTTGTGACGCGGCCCTTGCTGCGAGCCTGTAATGAGAGATCAGCTTTCTTCGCCAGATCTCGTTTCGTATCGATGCGACGTAAAGCGTTGCAAAGAGCGTGGTGAAAGCGAAGCCCATGATCAGCAGCGGTCGCAGAAATTCGATGTCGAGAGCGGGCCCGTCAAATCTCAGGACACTTGCGGGCTGGTGGAGTGTGTTCCACCACTCGACCGAGAATTTGATGATCGGAATGTTCACGAACCCGACGATGATGAGAACCGCGGAGACGCGGGCAGCCCGCGTCGGCTCGTCGACGGCGCGATTGATCGCCAGTATACCAAGGTACATGATGAACAGCACGAACATGGACGTCAGCCGAGCGTCCCAGACCCACCAGGTCCCCCACATCGGCTTACCCCAGATCGCACCAGTGACAAGGGACACGAAAGTGAACGCTGCGCCGAGAGGCGCTGCCACGCGGGCTGAAACGTCTGCCAAAGGGTGTCGCCAGACCAGCGATCCCACGGCGTTCAGCGTCATGACCGTGTAGCACAGCATCGCCATCCACGCCGAAGGAACGTGAATGTACATTATTCTGACAGTCGCGCCTTGCTGGTAGTCCACATCGGAACTGAAGGCGAGGTAAAGGCCAATCAGAAAGAACAGCATCGTCAGTGCCGATAGAACGGGGATTGCCCGATCTGACATTTCGACGAACCGGGTGGGCTGCGCGAGGCCTTTGACGTATTTTGCGACGTTTGAATATGAACTCATGCCACGAGCCATAGCGCCTGATTGCGCCTCGATAATTGATCCTGGTCAAACATTTCGAAGCGACCCGGAGTGATCGAAAATATTTGAAGACCCCTTCAGGCCCCCGTTTGCACGAAGCCCGGCCGGCAGCACAAAAGGCGCGACAGCATGGCGCGTTCCAACCGTCGCCGTGCTTCCTCACGGAGCCTGCGAGATGTTCAGCAACTTGACGGAGATCAAATACGGGGCTCGGGAGCCGGTGTATCGCTGCTTGCAGAATCAAGGAGCATGACATGGATTTCGAGGCGTTTTTCAAAAGCGAGCTGGACGGTCTTCACAGCGAAGGTCGCTATCGCGTTTTTGCCGATCTTGAGCGTCACCGCGGCAGCTTTCCGCGCGCCACGCGACACACGGCGGACGGCCCGAAGGAAGTCACGGTCTGGTGCTCCAACGACTATCTCGGCATGGGCCAGAACCCGAAGGTGATCGAGGCGATGAAGAATGCCATCGATCACTGTGGCGCGGGTGCGGGAGGCACCCGGAATATCTCTGGCACCACCCACTATCACGTTCTGCTCGAGCACGAACTGGCCGACCTGCATGGCAAGGAAGCGGCGCTGATCTTCACCTC
>NZ_KB897830.1:0-140651 GCF_000377185.1 Rhizobium sp. 42MFCr.1 | reverse complement strand
GTCGTGCGCATCTGGTGGAAGCCCTTCATTCTCTGCATCTGGGGTGGCGCGGTGATCATGGCGATCGGCGGCTTCGTGTCGCTGAGCGACCGGCGTCTGCGTGTCGGGGCGCCGAACCGCAGGGCAAAGCCGCTGCGTCCTGCCATGGAGCCGGCCGAATGATGAGGCGTCTGCTCCTGGTGATAGCGATGGTTCTGTCGGCCGCGCCGGCCTTTGCCGTCAATCCGGACGAGGTTCTTGCCGATCCGGCGCTCGAGGCGCGCGCCCGGGCGATCTCCGCCGAACTGCGCTGCATGGTCTGCCAGAACCAGTCGATCGACGATTCCAATGCCGAGCTTGCCAAGGACCTGCGCCTGTTGGTGCGCGAGCGGCTGACCGATGGCGATACGAACGAGCAGGTGATGAACTACATCGTCTCGCGCTACGGCGAGTTCGTGCTGTTGAAGCCGCGCTTCGAAACGAAGACGATCCTTCTGTGGGGCGCGCCGCTTCTGCTCGCCGTCGCAGGCGGCCTCTCGCTGATCGTCTTCGCACGGAAATGGGTAGGCCGGCCGACGGGCTCCAAGCTGACAGCCGAAGAACAGGCTCGCCTGAGAGAATTGCTCGACGAGTGATCCTACGACCGCCTGTGGAGGCGGCGGCGCACCACAGACGCGACAAGCACCCCCGTGAATGCCAGCACCACACTACCGGCGGCAATAGGTCCTGCCGATGGCGAATAGACGTCCATCATCGCGCCGACCGAGGACGAGCCCGCCGCGCTGCCGACAGCGTAGGCGAGGGCGAAGGCCGCACTTCCCGCGACAAGCGTGTCCCCGGCATAGCGCTCGCCGAGGATCGTCAAGGCGCAGGTGTAGAGCGAAAAACTAGCAGCGCCCATGATGCCGAACATCACCAGGATCGCCGCCTGCGACTGAAGAAACGGGATCGCGATGAAGCTCAGCCCGGCGAGCAGGCCGGAGCAGATGGCGACGCCAAAGCGCGAGGTCTTGTCGAGCAGCCAGCCGACGACAGGTTGGGCAAGCGCGGTCGGCAGCGCGAGCACCGTAACGCTGATGGCGGCGAACGCCTCGGAATAACCGAGCCGGACGAAATAGACGGGCATCGCCGCAATGGCGGCAATGTCGGCGAATGCAAATGCGACCACCATGCAGATCAGCATCGGTGCGCTTCTGACAAACTTGAAGAGCGCTCCCGAGGCGGCCTGCTCGGGAAGCGTCCGTGCTCTCCGGGTAAGGATGATCGTCAGGAAGGCGACGCAGGCGACGTAGACGGCAAGCAGGGCGAAGGCGAAGCCTTGCTCCGTGCCGAAGATCGGGATCACGAGTGGACCCGCGGCAAAGCCACCGCACATGCCGGCGCCGTAGAGACCGGAAACGCGCCCGCGCAGGCGGTCGGGACAGGCGGTGTTGAGCCAGGCCTCGCTCAACATGAAAATCAGGCTGACGAAGAATCCGAGAAAAAGTCGGGCGACGCACCACACCCAGAACGAGTCGAATGTTGCGAAAGTGGAGAGGCTGACGGCACAGCCGATGAGGCCTGCGACGATCAAGCGATCGCCGCGGACTTTTCGCGACAGCCGCGTGACCGCAAACGTTGCGACAGCAAGGCCCGCCGCAAAGCAACCGGCGTTGAAGCCGATGAGGCTGGGTGCAACGTTACGATGCTCGAGGACCAGAGAAATCAGCGGGTAGGTCAGTCCCTGTGCAACCGCGAAGGCGGTGACACCGAAGATGACGGCTGCCAGCGCGGCAGTGTCGGGCGCAAAATCCTCCCCCGTGACCACATGGGCCATTGTCTCGTCCTCCTCCGGTTGTGGAAAGGAGGCTTATCGACTCACAGAGCCTTAGTCGAGGGCGAGATTGCTGCACGGATCGCAACGCGTCGTATTGCACATTACGAATTTTTCATCGGTCGGACAGTTCGCAGTAAGGTGTGCCGTCCTATATCTTGCTTCATCACCCGATCTGGTCATCCCGATCCTGTAGATGTTGAAGTCAAAGAAGGTGCACTCATGTTTAAGAATATCAAAGCTCCGTCGCTCAATACCGCGCTGAAGGCTTCGACCGTCGCCGGCCTTGCCGCTGCGGTGTTTGCGACCGGTATTCCCCTCGAAATCACCCGTTCTTATGCCGAAGCCGTAAAGGTTCAGGCCCCGTCTGTTCCTAGCTTCGCGAACGTCGTCGATGCGGTTTCGCCGGCAGTTGTTTCCGTGCGTGTCGAAAACCGTGTCAACCCCGTCGCCGATGACGAGGGCAACGGCTTCGCCTTCGACTTTAATGGCCGTGGTTTCGACGATCTTCCGGATGCCCTGAAGCCTTTCTTCCGCCAGTTCGGTGAGCAAGGTCAGCAGGGCCAGCAGGGCCGTCGTGGTCCGCAGGGTCACCATGGCCCGCAGGATGGCAAGGGCCGTCTGCGTCCGGTTGCCCAGGGCTCGGGCTTCTTCATTTCTGAAGACGGTTACATCGTCACCAACAACCACGTCGTTTCCGACGGCGCGGCATTCGTTGCGGTCATGAACGATGGCACCGAGCTTGATGCCAAGCTGATCGGCAAGGACCCCCGTACGGACCTCGCCGTCCTCAAGGTTGATGGCAAGGGCCGCAAGTTCACCTACGTCAACTGGGCCGATGACAACGGCGTTCGCGTCGGCGACTGGGTTGTCGCTGTCGGTAACCCCTTCGGTCTCGGTGGTACGGTAACGGCCGGTATCGTTTCGGCTCGTGGCCGCGACATCGGCTCCGGCCCGTATGACGACTATCTGCAGGTTGACGCTGCTGTGAACCGCGGCAACTCCGGTGGCCCAACCTTCAATCTCAGTGGCGAAGTCGTCGGCATCAACACCGCGATCTTCTCTCCGTCGGGCGGCAATGTGGGTATTGCGTTTGCCATCCCGGCGTCTACGGCCAAGGATGTCGTTGCTGACCTGATGAAGGACGGCCAGGTATCTCGCGGCTATCTCGGCGTGCAGATCCAGCCCGTCACCAAGGACATCGCCGACTCGCTCGGCCTTTCCGAGGCGAGCGGTGCGCTTGTCGTCTCCGCTCAGGCTGGTACGCCTGGTGAAAAGGCTGGCATGAAGGCAGGTGATGTGGTCACCGCCGTCAACGGCGAAACCGTCAAGGATGCCCGCGACCTCAGCCGCCGTATCGGCGCCATGACGCCCGGCAAGAAGGTCGAGCTCTCCGTCTGGCGTGCCGGCAAGGCTCAGTCTCTGACGGTCGAACTCGGAACGCTGCCCGCCGAACAGAAGGATGCTTCCGCTGACGACGGCGATCAGGCACCGGAAAGCCAGGCTCCTGCTTCCGAAAAGGCTCTGGCTGATCTGGGCTTGACGGTTGGTCCTTCCGAAGACGGCAAGGGTCTGCAGATCACCGGCATCGACCCGGATTCCGACGCGGCCGACAAGGGCATCAAGGAAGGCGAAAAGATTACCTCGGTCAACAACCAGGAAGTCTCCAACGCTGATGATGTCGTCAAGGTCCTGAACCAGGCGAAGAAGGATGGCCGCACGCGGGCACTCTTCCAGATCCAGTCGAAGGAAGGCAGCCGCTTCGTCGCCCTTCCGATCAATGGCCAGGGTTAATCCGCCAACCCTGACATAGGGGGGAGCCGCGCCTTCTGGGCGCGGCTCCCTTTCGTCCATATCCGTAGGTGATCGCAATGACCTCTTCGCAACAGGAAGAAGCTTTGAGCCTTGCCGAAACGCAGCCGGCAGGTAATGTCGACCGCATGAAGATTCTCATTATCGAAGACGATCTCGAAGCAGCGGTCTACCTCACCAAGGCATTTCGTGAGGTTGGCATTGTGGCCGATCACGCGAGCGATGGCGAAAGCGGGCTCTTCATGGGCTCGGAAAACAGCTATGACGTGATCGTCATCGATCGTATGTTGCCGCGCCGCGACGGTTTGTCCGTCATCAGCGAATTGCGCCGCAAGGGAATTCATACGCCGGTTCTCATTCTCTCCGCTCTCGGCCAGGTGGACGACCGCGTGACGGGCCTCAGGGCGGGTGGTGACGACTATCTGCCGAAGCCTTATGCCTTCAGTGAACTTCTTGCTCGTGTCGAGGTGCTTGGCCGCCGCAAGGGCACGCCGGATCAGGACGTTGTCTATCGCGTCGGCGACCTTGAACTGGACCGGCTCGCGCATGAGGTTCGACGCGGTGGCAAGGAAATACCGCTGCAGCCGCGCGAATTCCGCCTCCTCGAATATTTGATGAAGAATGCCGGTCAGGTCGTGACCCGGACGATGCTTCTCGAAAACGTCTGGGACTACCACTTCGATCCTCAGACCAACGTCATCGACGTTCATGTTTCGCGACTGCGGTCGAAGATCGAGAAGGACTTCGCCCAGCCGCTTCTCAAGACCATTCGCGGTGCGGGGTATATGATCAAGGACGAGGGATGAACCGCTTCTGGTTTCTCTTCAAGTCTACGGCAGTCCGCCTCTCGGCACTTTACATCCTGCTCTTCGCCATCTGCGCCGCGACGCTGGTCTTCTATGTGACCGCGATGTCCGAGCGGCTTCTGACCAACCAGATCCGCGAAGCCGTGCAGCAGGAGGTCGATCAGGTCCAGCGGGCCTATGATGCCGGCGGCATGAACCTTCTTCTTCGGACGATGGAGCGTCGCGCGCGCCAGCCCGGTGCCAATCTCTATATCATTGCCGGTCCCTCGGGCGATATCCTCGCCGGTAACGTCGCATCTGTGCAGCCCGGGGTGCTCGATGAGGAGGGGTGGACCTCCATGCCCTTCACCTATCAGCGTTATGCGGAAAGCGGCATCAGTCGCCGGCACATGGCCGTTGCCAACATTTTCGTGCTGGACAACGGGTTGCGTCTGCTGATCGGCCGCGACCTCGGGGAGCCCGAGGCATTCCGCGGGCTGGTCCGGCAGGCGCTGATGATCGCGCTCGCGATCATGGGTCTCGGGGCGATCATCATCTGGTTCGGCATCGGTCGAAATGCCTTGAAACGCATCGACCGCATGTCCGATGCCAGCAAGAAGATCATGGCTGGCGACCTCTCGCAGCGTCTTCCAGTCGGCGGTTCCGGCGACGAGTTCGATCGCCTGTCTGTTTCACTCAATACGATGCTCGGGCGGATAGAGAAGCTGAACGAGGGATTGCGACAGGTCTCAGACAACATTGCGCACGACCTCAAGACGCCGCTGACGCGGTTGCGCAACAAGGCCGCCGACGCACTGGACACCAAGGACGGCGAGGTTCGACGCGTCGCGCTTGAGGGAATTATATCCGAGTCCGATCAGCTGATCCGTACGTTCAATGCACTGCTGATGATCTCGCGCGTCGAAGCGGGATCGGTCGCCGCAGAAATGTCGGCGGTCGACCTCTCGGCGATCGTGGCAGACAGCGCTGAACTCTATGAACCCGTCGCCGACGAAGCCGAGTTGGTGCTCACATCATCGATCCAGCCGGATATCGAGGTGCAGGGCAACCGCGAGCTAATCGGCCAGGCGATTTTCAATCTCATCGACAATGCCATCAAATATTCCTCGGATGCCGAGGGCCACGGCGATATCGCGCTGAAGCTGCTCCGCCGGGCCGATGGCATTTGCCTCTCAGTCGCTGATCATGGGTCGGGAATCCCGGCCGAGAAGCGGGAGGATGTGCTGAAGCGCTTCGTGCGGCTGGATGAAAGCCGCTCCAAGCCCGGCACCGGCCTTGGCCTCTCCTTGGTCGAGGCGGTGATGGAACTGCACGGCGGGAAGCTGGAACTGTCCGATACCGATCCGCAAAATCAGGAAAAGCGCGGCCTCACGGTCAGTATGATCTTTCCGGTGAATAGCTCTCCGCGAACACGTTGACTACTGATTGAATTCTGTGTTGGCCATCGCTGCCACAGACCCTAGGTTAGATTCCAGTTGCCGGAAGTTCTGTGATTCTCCCCGGCGGTTCTCGGTTCTGTTCGCCAGGGAGGGTGCATGCTGACGGGTTCGAGGCATAGCCTTGTGGAAGTAGCCGACGGGCTGCTGAAACCGCTGAACAAGAGCGAGTTGAAGCTTGCCCAGACGGATCTTCAGAAGATCGGCAAAAGCGAACCTGCCGTGGCGGAGATGCTCAAGGCGGACGGCACGCTTCGCGACTTCATCACAACCGCACTGACCTTGTCTCCCTATCTACGCGAGATTGCCAACATCGATACGGCAATCGTCGCAACTGCGATTTCGGAGCCGTTGGAACCGCGCATCGAGGCGATGATCGCGGAGGCGCGTTCCTGCTGGAAGCCGGCAGCAAATGGCGAGGCGCCGAGCGAAGCGGAAGTCATGAGCCGCCTGCGCATCATCAAGCGCAAGGTCGCTTTCCTCGTCGCCCTGGCGGATCTGGCCCGGATTTTCGACGGTCGCGTGACGACCGCCTGGTTGAGCCGGCTCGCAGAAGCATCCGTCAGCGCGGCGATCGATCACCTTCTGCTTGCTGCTCACGATGGGGGCAAGGTAACGCTTAAGGACGTGACCGCGCCCGGTGAGGGCTCGGGGCTGATCGTTCTTGGCATGGGCAAGCTCGGCGCATCGGAGCTCAATTACTCATCGGATATCGATCTGGTCGTGTTCTTTGACGAACAGGCCGGGATCGTCGCAGATCGTGATGACGCGATCGAGATCTTTCCGCGTCTGATGCGGCGGCTCGTACGGATCATGCAGGAACGGACCGCCGATGGATACGTCTTCCGCACCGACTTGCGGCTGCGGCCGGATCCGGGATCGACGCCGCTTGCCATCTCGTTCGATGCGGCAATGATCTATTATGAGGGCAGAGGGCAGAACTGGGAACGTGCCGCTTTCATCAAGGCACGGGCGGTCGCTGGCGATATCCAAGCCGGCGAGCAGTTCCTGCGCGGGCTGGTTCCGTTCGTGTTTCGCAAGTATCTCGACTACGCTGCTATCGCCGACATCCATTCCATCAAGCGGCAGATCCATGCGCACAAGGGATATGGCGCAATCGCGGTCAAGGGCCATAACGTAAAGCTCGGTCGTGGCGGCATCCGCGAGATCGAATTCTTCGTGCAAACGCAGCAGCTGATCGCCGGCGGCCGGATGCCGGCACTTCGTTGCCGCGGTACCGAAGAGACGTTGGCGGAGCTGACAAAAGCGAAATGGATCGACGAGGAGACGCGCGACGAGCTGACCGAGGCCTATTGGTTCCTTCGCGACGTCGAGCATCGAATTCAGATGGTGCACGACGAGCAAACCCATCTTTTACCCGAGACCGAAACCGATCTGAAGCGCATCGCCTTCATGATGGGGTTCGACGACACGCCGAGTTTTGCCACGCGCCTGGTCGAGGTCTTCAAGACGGTCGAGCGGCGCTATGCCCGCTTGTTCGAACAAGAGACCAAGCTTTCAACAGAAACGGGCAATCTGGTGTTCACCGGTCAGGCCGACGATCCCGATACGCTGAACACGCTGCGCAAGCTCGGCTTCGAGCGCCCGTCCGACATTTCTCGCGTTATCCGCACATGGCACTACGGTCGCTACAAGGCGACGCAATCCGTGGAGGCACGCGAACGGCTGACTGAACTGACACCGGAGCTGCTGCGCGTGTTCGGGGAAAGCAACCGCGCCGACGAAGCGATCCTGCGCTTCGACAGCTTTCTCTCCGGCCTGCCCTCCGGCATTCAGCTGTTTTCGCTCCTTGGCAGCAACCCGGCGCTTTTGTCGCTCATCGTCAACATCATGTCCTCGGCGCCGAAGCTGGCAGAGGTCATTGCCGCCAAGCCGCATGTGTTCGACGGCATGCTTGATCCCGGCCTGATGGCGGAATTACCGACGCGATCCTATCTCGCCGAACGCATACGCGGCTTTCTCGCGCCCGCGCGGTACTATGAGGAGGTGCTCGATCGACTGCGCATCTTCGCGGACGAACAGCGCTTCCTCATCGGCATCCGGCTGTTGACCGGCGCGATCCGAGGCGCCATGGCCGGCCGCGCCTTCACTCATCTGGCCGATCTCGTCCTTGAGGCAGTGCTCGATGCCGTCATGAAGGAGATCAGGACGGCGCATGGCGATTTTCCGGGTGGTCGTGTGGCTGTGGTCGGTATGGGTAAGCTCGGGACCTTCGAACTCACTGCAGGTTCCGACATCGATATCATCCTGCTCTATGATTACGACGATGAAGCCGCCGAATCATCGGGCCCCAAGCCTCTGGACTCGACGCGCTATTTCACCCGCATCACCCAGCGGCTGATTTCGGCGCTCTCGGCGCCGATGGCGGAGGGCGTGCTCTATGAGGTCGACATGCGCCTCAGGCCCTCGGGAAACAAGGGGCCGGTCGCCACCCGCATCAAGTCCTTCGAAAAGTATCAGCGCGAGGAAGCCTGGACCTGGGAGCATATGGCTCTGACGCGTGCCCGCCTCGTGTGCGGCGACAAGGAATTGATCAAGGAGGCTGAGCGGATCATCGCAGACGTCCTTCGTTCGAAGACCGACGCAGAGAAGATCGCCAAGGACGTGTCGGAGATGCGGGCCCTGATTGAGCAGGAAAAACCGCCGGCCAGCATCTGGGACCTGAAGCTCATTCCGGGCGGCTTGATCGACATCGAATTCATCGCGCAGTATCTGCGGCTCGTGGCCTCCACCAAAGGCATCGCCATCGAGGAGGACGACTTCAATACGGCAGGGCAGGTGAAGTTAGTCGGCGCGGAGCTGATGGACCGCGATGATATGGAACTCTGCCTAGCGACACTGTCGCTCTATACCGATATCTCACAGCTCATCCGCCTATGTATCGATGGCTTGTTCGAGCCGAAGGAGGCGCCGGCGGGCCTCATTGATCTTGTCTGCCGGGCAGCCGATTGCCCTGACATCAAGACGCTTGAGGGAGAGATCAAACGGCTCTCGAAAGCCATCAGGAAAGTATTCCAGATAGTTGTGAAAACTTAGCGGTCGCCGTTCGGGATGTGCAGGGAAATGACGGTGCCGATCGCCTCGCGCGAACGGATCTTCATTTTCCCGCCTTGAAGGATCGTCAGCGACCGCGAGATCGCGAGACCGAGGCCAGAGCCTCCCTTGCTTTTCGCGTACTGGTTTTGCACCTGTTCGAAAGGCTGACCGATCTTGCCGAGCGCCGCGCGAGGGATGCCGATGCCGGTGTCGGCAATCGTCAGCATGACGCCGCTGTTGGTACGACGCGTGCGCACGGCGATGTGACCGCCTTCGTTGGTGAACTTCACGGCGTTGGAGAGCAGGTTCAGCAGGATCTGCTTCATGGCACGGCGATCGGCGGTCAACCGCATTCCATCGCAAAGGCGCTGTTCGACGAAGATGTTCTTTTGGGCGGCCGGGATTGCTGTGAAGCGAAGGCTTTCCTCGATGAGCGGCGCGAGATCGATCGTCTCGCACTCGAGCTTCATGTGGCCGGCCTCGATCTTCGACATGTCGAGAATGTCGCTGATGACGTTCAGGAGATGCTTGCCGCTGTCGTGAATGTCGCGGGCATATTCGTTGTACTTCGACGAGCCGAGCGGACCGAACATCTGATCCTGCAGGATCTCCGAAAAACCGAGGATTGCGTTGAGCGGCGTGCGAAGTTCGTGGGACATGTTTGCCAGGAACTCGCTCTTCGCACGGTTGGCGCCTTCCGCGCGCTCCTTCTCGAGCAGGTAGTTGGAGTTGGCGACAGAAAGGGCCGCCTTCTGGCTTTCCAGCGTCTGGCGGGAAGCGGAGAGGTCTCCGATCGTCGCCATGAGACGGCGTTCGGAGTCGCGCAGGCGCTCCTGGTTGCGCTTGAGCAGCGTAATGTCGGTGCCGACCGAAACCATGCCGCCGTCGCGCGTACGGCGCTCGTTGATCTGCAGCCAGCGCTCGTCGGCAAGCTGTACTTCGGTTGTGCGGGAATAACCGGAGCCATCTGCGTCGGCGATACGGCGTTCGATCACGGGGCGCGCGGCGGCGGCATTGACGACTGTGCGCTCGGTGCCGGGGACCAAGACGCTATCGGGAAGTCCGTACGCCTGCTGGAAGTGCGCGTTGCACATGACGAGGCGGTCGTTCTTGTCCCAGAGCACGAAGGCTTCCGATGTGCATTCGATGGCGTCGGCCAGTCGCTGATCGGCCTCGGCATAGCGCTGGGCGAGGCGATGCTGCTCGGTCACGTCCATCGCGATACCGATCATGTGGACGCGGCCGGAATTGGTGCGGATCACCTGCGCGCGAGCCCGCATCCAGACATAATGGCCGCCGGCATGCCGCATGCGGAAGATCTGGTCGACCTGGCCCGCATCACCGCGAGCGATTGACCGGGCGATTTCGTAGACGCCGCCGTCATCCGGATGCATCAGGCGGGCGGCATCGCTGAAGCACATCGTCCGGTCCGAGCCGGGAAGCCCAAGCATTTCGTACATCGAGCGCGACCAGTAAAATTCGCGGCGGTCGAAATCGAAGTCCCAGAGCCCACAGCGCCCGCGCGACAGCGCGGTTTCGACGCGAAGGTTCGACTCCAGAAAGGTATCGTCGGCATCGCGGGCGCGCTTCACCTGCATATAGTAGGCGTAGAGGATGACGAGCAGGATCGAGGAGATGCCTGCGAAGAGGGTCACGTTCAGCGTGACCTCGTCCCGCCAGAGCTTGCTGATCCGCTCCAACGACGTTGCCGCGATGACATAGCCGCCGGAGTTGCCGATGAGCGTGATTTCCGCGTAGTGCGGAAGCCCGCTGATTGTTGTCTCGATGACGCCAGCGCGATCGCCGAACCGGCGAACCGCCGAGATCTCTGAGAAGAAATCGCCGACGCTGGCGCCGAGATAAGCCGAGCCGGCGGCAGTTGCGGCAAACACCTTGCCGCTTGGCTGCACGAGCAGCACGAACGCATCGTCATCCAGGCGGTCCTGCGGAAGGAAGCGCGCCAGCCGAGCCTGCGCCTGCGCGGCATCCGCGGTTTCGAAGATCCGGTTGGCATCGGCGAAGGCCGCGGCGGCGGTCGCGGCGGCAAGCGCGGTGGAATGACGGGCAGCGGCTTCTGTCCGCCCGTATTCGGAGACCATTCCAAAGAAGTGTGACGCGGCTACAACCGTAAGGAAGGCTACGATCAGGATCGGAATAATTCGCTTCAGGACGATTTCGACCTGCGACAGGCTGCGCGAAGACGATGAAGTCATGGCGGAGCGGCGGACTGAAAAGCTGTCCCGCCAGGCCAGGAGGCCGTCGAAATCGACACGCAGCCGTCCCTCGGCTGCGGTTGCCCGCCGCACGTTCATCATCTCTTCAGCCTTGATCCCTCGTGTGATTCGCAGCGCCGCTCGCCCGAACCTAACTCAATGAATCACTGGTGATTCGCCTTGTCCAGAGGAAAAGGTAAAAATCTGTTAACCGATTCTAGATGCTGAATTTTCTTTGGCGGTCAGAAGGTCGCTGCGACCAGCGCAACGGCCTTCGACAGCAAATCACCCTTTGAGGGTGCGTTCCACGATGTCACGGACGTCGGTCGAGAGCTCCGCGGCGCGTTCGATTTCCAGCAGGGCAGCGCGGGCATGGTCCTGTCGAACCGGCTCCAGGGAGCGCCAGGAACGCATCGACGTCAGAATGCGCGCGGCCAACTGAGGGTTGCGCCGGTCGATGTCGAGAATCTCGCGTGCGAGGAAGCGGTAGCCCTCTCCATCGGCCCGACCGAAGCCTGTCGGATTGGCAAAAGCGTAGGCGCCGACCAATGAACGGACGCGATTGGGGTTAGTCCTCGTGAACAGAGGGTTCTCCATGAGCTTCAGCACCCGATCGAGCGTGCCGCCGCCTGGTATCGTTGCCTGCACCGAAAACCATTTGTCGATGACCAGGGCGTTCTCGGAGAACCGATCCCGGAAGGTCGACAACGCTTCGGCAGCTTCCGCGCTGTCTGGGAAACGGTGCGCAAGGACCGTCAGCGCATGCAACAGGTCGGTCATGTTGTTGGCGGCATCGAAGGCAGCCTTGGCGCGTACCGGCGAATTCTCGGCATAGGAGAGGTAGGTCAGCGCGGCGTTGCGCAGGGCGCGGCGACCCGCGCTCGTTGCGTCCGGGCTGAAGGTGCCGGGCGTCGTCATCGAGTCATAGAGTGCAGCGAACGTGTCGCGTCCGGCGTCAGCAACCTGTTTCATGACTGCCTGGCGGCCGGCGTGGATTGCGTCCGGATCGTTATTGCCCCCGAGTTCGCGGGCAATATCGGCTTCGCTGGGCAGCGCCAGGGCCTGGGTGCGGAAGGCGGGTTCCAGACTCTCGTCAGCCGCCGCGGCGATGAGGCTGTCAACGAAGGTTGTCTCACAACCGACGGGGTTTCCTTCCCGTGCATCGCGAGCCGCCTTCAAAAGGTTCGGAAGTGCAAGGTCCGTCAGGGCCTGCCAGCGCGCGAAATGGTCCGTCTCATGGCGGGCGAGCAGCGCCAGGTCGGCAGGCGACTGGTCGAAATGGAGATTGATGGGAGCCGAGAAGCTGCGATTGATCGAGACCACCGGTCGCGTCTGGATCCCGTGGAATACTGCCGTTTGGGTGCGCTCTGTGAGATGCAGAATGGCGCCGGTATATTCCGCACTTTCAACGGAAGTCGGCGCTATGGCTGCTCCACCCTCCGCAAAAAGTTGCAGGTTCAGCGGAATGTGCATCGGCTGCTTGTCGGACTGACCCGGGGTTGCAGGGATCATTTGCTCGAGCGAGAGGCTGAAGGCTTTTGCGGCAGCATCGTAACAGCCGGAAGCGGTAACCAGCGGCGTGCCGGCCTGATGGTACCACAGTGAGAATTGTGTGAGATCGCGCCCGCTGGTGTCCTCGAAGCATTTCACAAAGTCCTCGATCGTGACAGCCTGGCCATCATGACGGTCGAAGTAGAGGTCCATGCCCTTCTTGAACGTCTTCTTGCCAAGCAGCGTCGCGATCATTCGCGTGACTTCGCTGCCCTTCTCGTAGACGGTTGTCGTATAGAAGTTATTGATTTCACGGTATTTTGTCGGTCGAACAGGATGTGCGAGCGGGCCTGCATCCTCTGGGAACTGCTCGGATTTCAGGTGGCGGACCTCGGCGATGCGCTTGACCGGGCGCGAGCGCTGGTCGGCCGAGAACTCGTGATCACGAAAGACGGTCAGGCCTTCCTTCAGGCACAGCTGGAACCAGTCGCGGCAAGTGATGCGGTTGCCGGTCCAGTTGTGGAAGTACTCGTGGGCGATGATCGCTTCGATGTTGGCGTAGTCGCTATCCGTGGCCGTTTCCGGATCGGCAAGGACGTACTTGTCGTTGAAGACGTTGAGGCCCTTGTTCTCCATCGCGCCCATGTTGAAGTCGGAGACGGCGACGATCATGAAGATGTCGAGATCATATTCGCGCCCGAAGACCTCTTCGTCCCACTTCATCGAACGCTTCAGTGCGTCCATCGCGTAAGCGGCGCGCGGCTCTTTGCCGTGCTCGACATAGATCTTCAGGGCGACCTCGCGTCCGGACATCGTCGTGAACGTATCTTCGATGACGCCGAGATCGCCGGCGACCAGCGCAAAGAGATAGCTCGGCTTAGGATGCGGATCGAACCAGGCGGCGAAGTGCTTGCCTTCGCCATAGCCAGCACCCCCGAGGAAATTGCCGTTCGACAGCAGCAGCGGGTTGGCGGCCTTCTCGGCAATGATGTTGACGGTGTAAGGCGCCAGAACATCGGGGCGGTCCTGGAAATAGGTGATCCGCCGGAAGCCTTCAGCCTCGCACTGCGTGCAATAGATACCGCCGGTGCGGTAAAGGCCCATCAGTTTCGTATTGGCTTCGGGGTTGATGATCGTAGTGATCGTCAGCTCGAACGGTTCTGATGCGGGTAGATCGCGGACCGTCAGGCTTTCCGGCGTTGCCGTGTATTGGTCGGCCGGCATTTCCAACTGATCGAACAGCAGGCCGGAAAGCGTCAGTTCATCGCCGTCGAGCATCAGCGGAGCCTTGGGATCGACACCCTCGCGGCGATGGAAAATCAGTCGTGCTTCAACCTTGGTTTCAGTGGGATCGAGCTCGAAGGTCAGATCCACGCGTTCCAGAACGAATTCGGTGGGCTGGTAGTCTGCCAGATTGATGACCTGGCCGGTATCTGTACGCATGGTGTTCCCTGAAGACCTTGAGCGGATGAGTGCTTCGTACGCAGAGTAGGCACTCCGCCACAAATTTTGACGGGCATCTTTACACCAAAGTCTGAACCAAAGTTAAAGCGAAATCGCGGCAACGGCAGATTTGGAGGATCTCGGAACGGCCAAATCTAGGCGGTCCGTGACTAGGATTTTAGGTTGAGGGTTGCCCTTATCGCCTCATCGTCTTCAGTCCGCTGAACGACGACGCCATGCCAGCCCAAGCCATCGTAATCCTCGTAGCCGAGTGTCCGGGCGAAAGCGACAATTGAGCCGTTGTTATCATAGTAGCTACCGCGGGCCGTACCTGCCTGGTTCTGAAGCGCAAAATGGCTGAAGAGAAGGTTGGGATTGCTGGAGGCGATGATCCTGTTTGATCCATCGAGCAACATCACGGTCGTTTTCTCTGCTATCTGCGGAGGCAGGTTGGCTTCGGTTTCGACGATCGCCTGTCCCTGCTTCTGCCAGTCAAAATACACACCCAGTGTTCCGAGAGTTTTGCCGTGGAGCGTGCCACCCTCGCGCACTGCCGTTGCATAGACAAGGGCGGCGCGGTTGCCATGCAGATGGCTGTCGCGGACATCGTCGACGATGTAGTCGTCTCCCGACGCGCAGCGTACGGATGCTTGGAACCAGCCGTCGCCTGCAAGCGATCTTCCGGCGGTCTTGCGCTCAAATTCAGGGTTTGCCGAGGCGATCACCTGACCTGAGGCATCTGTCAAAACGAGGTCGAGATAGACGGTGTAGAAGCGATTGATGACCCCAAGTCGTTGGGCAGCGAAGGTCGCCCTTTCCTTTGTCGGCTCCTGCAGCGCCTGCCAAAGCGCGGCATCGGTCGCCCACCACCGCACGTCGGCGGTTCGCTCGAAGAGATTGCGGACGATCAGTTGCACGAGAGTTTGGGCGAGATCGGTAAGCCTTACGCCCTCCATCTCGTTCACGAGCGCTTCCGCCATGACGCGGGAATGCCCGATACGCCCAATGACGTTGCCTTCGAATTTCCCTGAAATGTCGCTTGCGACCTGTGCCAGCCGCTGCACCTCGTTGGCAACGACAGCAAAGCCTTTCCCGGCTTCGCCGGCGCGGGCGGCTTCGATCAACGCATTGATTGCAAGAAGCTTGATCTGCTTGACCACATGCGAGTTCGCGGCGCTGAAACTTTCAAGATCGGTGCCGATTCCCTCCGTTACCGCACGCATCAGCCGCGGTGTGGCGGTCAACCGTTGCTGATCGTTGTCCCTGGATTTGAGCTGCGTCATGGAAATTGCCCCGATAGCGATGCAAGCTGAGAGAAAGAGGACTGAAATATCGGCCAATCAATGCGATTCTATGGTTTCCGAAGCGTTAAGGCGGACACTCATCGGATGAACATTTTTGGGCACATCTCAGATTTGATGAAAATTTGTGCGATCCGATTGATTGAGCATCGAAATTTTCCGATTTTCTATCTGTTCATTCGGCCCGGCGACTGTCACAGTCGAGATGTGCCGAGTCTGGCGCGTCCTCCTGCCTCCAAACAGCAATCCAAGAGTTCAAGACATGCGGTCGGCTACGGGAAACCCGATGAGGGGTATTGCGTTCAAGGTCGGCTCGGTGGTTGTTTTCCTGGCAATGCAGACCTTCATCAAGCTCGCCGGCAGTGACATCCAGCCGGGGCAGGTGACGTTCTGCCGCTCCTTCTTCGCACTGTTTCCCATCATGGCTTACCTTGCCTATCGCGGCCAGTTGCGATCGGCATTCTATACGGCCAATCCGATCGGTCATCTGAAGCGGGGAACGCTCGGCATCATATCAATGGGGCTCGGCTTCTATGGGCTGCTGCACCTGCCGCTGCCGGAAGCCATTGCACTTGGCTACGCGATGCCGCTTGTCGCCGTGATCTTCGCAGCTGTGTTTCTCGGGGAAACTGTCCGAATCTACCGCTGGAGCGCCGTACTTTTCGGGATTGTCGGCGTGGCCATCATATCGTGGCCGAAACTGACCCTTTTCCGTGAGGGCGGGATCCATGCCGAGCAGGCGATTGGCGCGCTAACGGTGTTGCTGGCTTCGGTGCTCGGCGGCATGGCGATGATTCAGGTGCGACGATTGGTCGAGGAAGAGAAGACCGCCACGATCGTCCTCTATTTTTCGATCACCGCCACGGTGTTCTCACTCGTGACAGTGCCGTTCGGCTGGCAGGTCCTTGATCTGGCGCCGCAATTGTTTCTCATCTTGGCCGGCTTCTGTGGGGGCGTGGCGCAGATCCTGTTGACGGAGAGCTACCGGCACGCTGATGTCTCGACGGTTGCGCCGTTCGAATACACATCGATCGTCATCGGCGGTGTCATCGCGTATTTCGTGTTCGGCGATATCCCAAGCGGGGCCACACTCCTGGGGACAGCAATTGTCGTGGCGGCCGGAATATTTATCATCTACCGCGAGCACCAGTTGGATCTGGAGCGCCGTGGGGCACGGCAGGCCGGATCCTGAAGGCCGCCTGCAATCGCAGCTTTGTGACGACGCAACGGAAGTTCTCGCGTTTTGCGGGAGAAATTCAAACGAAATAGTGAACGACATCCGAACAGTTCTTGCGTCTTATGAACTTGACGAAGCATCATTTATTCGCAAATGCGCATGTTATGGGCTGGTCGGACGTCCTGGTGCCTGGGGAGTGCCGACGCCGGATACGCGCGTCGGGAGAAAAATGCCTCTTAGTGCCGAAGACTTGGTTGCGAACCCGAAGTTCATCCTGGCCCTCCGCTTCCATGCGGGGCGTATGCGCGGCATGTTCAACACCGGCCCGCGATTGGCGCGTTTGCTTGCTTCACAACAACGCTGGTTGCTGACGCAGACTGCCTATGCGCTTGCCATGGAGCGCGATCCCGCAGATTCCACGTCGGGCTTCACGGCGGTTCGGCTGACGCGCGAGATCACATCGCACAAGGTGGCCAGCCGCAACACGGTGTTGAGCTTTATCGACGAACTCGTCACCTACCGCTTCATCGCCTATGCACCAGGAGCCGAGCGCCGACGTCCCCGCCAGTTCGAGCCGACGGAAATCAGTCATCAGGCGATGTTTGGCTGGTTGGTCTCCAATCTGGGCGCTCTCGATCTGTTGGACGGCGGAAGCCGGGTTGCCCATGTTGAGGCTCACCCGGAACTGGTCCGCGTCATGCAGCCGCGAATTGCACTCAATTGCCTCCAGGATCCCCAGTGGAGAGAGCCCCCAGAGCATGTGGCGCTCTTCCAGTGGAACGACGCTGGCGGACTGATCGTCATCATCTTGTCTCGCGGATCGATCTGGACGGCGACGATCCCGAGCGCGTCGTGGTCGGTCATGTTGACAGTCGCGCACTGGCGGCGGATTTCATGATATCGCGTACACACTTGCAGCGGCTTTTCGCCAAGGCGGCGCAGCAAGGATGCATTGGTTGGGATACGATCGACAAGAAACCCGTGCTCCGGATGTCGCGTTCGTTTGTCGAGCAATACAGTCGGTGGCAAGCGATCAAGTTCGCCTATGTGGACGACGCGTTCCGCTGCGAGGCGTGATGCCCACGAGGCGCGCGGCCCCTCGAGGATCCAGGTCGGTGAGAATTGCTCAGGCAGGCAACGCGACAAGAGGCCAGCAAATGCCAGCCTCGGCCTCAGTATTGCTGAAAGTCCGCAAAGATCATGGCGGGACGCGCGATGCGCCCGCTGGCGCCAGTCCCGCGAGCAACCATTTGCTCGTTCGTGGCGAAGCCAATGCGGCTGTAGCTTTGCGTTGTGCGGCCTTGCTCGCTAGCAAGGCGAAGGGTTTCAAACCCACAGTGTATAGGACGAAAACGTGCAGTCATTGCCTTGGTTCCTGTTGATTCCTCCCAAGACACAGCAATATATTGCACTGCAACATGAACTTTTCAATGCATTAGAATAAACGGCAGATATGCGAAAAACGCATAGGTGTTTTCACAAAAGATTTGTATTTGCCTATTTTCAGGGCACGTCAGAGCGCTGCCAGTTTGGCCTGAAAAGCCAAAAGATCGTTCCAGGCCAATCGTTTGTTGACTGGTGCCGTCAATAGATCCTGAGGGTGCAATGTCGCAATCGCAGGAATAATGCGGTTTCCGACCGCAATCTCTCGCCATTGCCCGCGCAACCCGTGAATCGTATCGGTTTCGCCAAAAAAGACCCTGGCGGCAAAGTTGCCGAGTACGAGAATCGCCTTCGGCTCGGCAAGAGCAATCTGCCGCTCGATGAAAGGACGGCAAATATCCATTTCGGCGGTCGACGCAATGCGATTGCCCGGTGGTCGCCAGGGAATGACCTGCGTCAGCAATATGGCGTCGCGCTGCAGACCGATTGCCCCGAGCATCTTGTCGAGCAGTTGGCCAGGCCGTCCGGAGAAGGGCTGGCCTTCACGATCATCGTCCGCCCCTGGCGCCGAACCGATCACCATGATCCCGCTGGCCGCATCACCGCTGGCGAAGATCGTCGAGCGTGCGCTGTGCTTGAGATTGCATCCGTTGAATGCCTCGAGCGCCGTTTTCAGTTCCTGAAGCGAACGGGCGCTCTCGGCGGCGAAGCGTGCCTGCTGCACGGCCTCGCCATCCGGGATCGAAGGCTGCGGCCGCTGGGCTGCACGCTCGGGGGCGGGAGCGTTCCTTTGTGTGGTCTGAGCCGCCGGGCGGGCCGTGGACTCCCGAACGTCAGCAGTCTGCGGCGAAGGGACCGTGCTTCGCCTTGCCGCTTTCATTGCCTCGAACTCAGCAAAGCGATCGACAGCTTCCTCCTCGAGCAGCCATTCCACGCCGGCTTCGGCATGGAAATGCAGAAGCGCGGCGAGTTCGCCCGGAGAGAGTTCGCTGACGGAGATCATAACGGTGACCTTAGCGAAGCCGAGACGTCAATGAAAGAGCACGATAGGCGGGAGACGACCTATTGCACCGTCCATTGCGTGATGTCCTCACGTTCGCCAATCAACGCCAAGCCGTGGGCGATGGAAAGCAGTTCGCCGCCGGTCTCGATGCGGTCCTTATCGAAGCGCTCGGTGAAGATGCGGCGCACAGCCGGGACAAACGACGTGCCTCCGGTGAGGAACACCTTGTCGATCATGCCGGATGTCGTGTTCGTCCTTTCCAGCACGTCATCGAGTGCGCCTTCGATCCGTACGAGATCATCTGCAATCCAGCTTTCGAAATCGGCCCGGCGAATCGTCAGGTGGCCTCCGCGGCCGAGGGGCGCGAAGTCGAATGCTGCTTCGTCCGAAGCGGAGAGCGCCATCTTCGTCGCGGATACAGCCTGATAGAGCGGGTAACCTTCATCGTGGTCGACGAGATCGATGAAGGTCTCGAGCTTCTCGGGCTCGAGCGCCGTGCGCACAAGCTTCTTGAGATCCTCGAATTCGCGCGACGTCTTGAAGATGGAGAGCTGGTTCCAGCGACCGAAGCTCGAGTAGTAGTTCGTCGGGACTTCAAGGATTTTGTCGAAACTCTTGAAATGACTCCCCTTGCCGATCTGAGGGGCGACGATGTTGTCGATCATGCGATAGTCAAAGTGATCGCCGGCGATCCCGACACCCGAATGACCGATCGGGGTCGCCGTCAGTTTGCCGGCCACCGTTTCAAACCGGATAAGCGAATAGTCGGTCGTACCGCCGCCGAAGTCGGCGACGAGAACCGTCGCATCGGATTTCAGGTTCTGCGCGAAGTAGAACGCGGCGGCCACCGGTTCGTAGACGTAGTGAACCTCCGGAAAGCCGAAGCGGGACAGCGCCTCGTTATAGCGCTGGGTCGCCAGCGCAGGGTCAGGGTTCGCGCCGGCAAAATGCACGGGGCGGCCGGTGACGATACGCTTGACGTCGGACGGCCAGTTGTCGCCGGCATAGTTCCGGAGGCGCCTGATAAAGACCTCCATCAGGTCCTCGAAACTGTGGCGCTTCGCGTAGACGAGGGTGCCCTGAAAGAGCGCGCTTGCCGCAAAGGTCTTGATCGACTGCAGGAAACGGCAGTCCCCGGGGTTATCGATGAATTGCCGGATTGCCGCGTGGCCGGCCTCGACCTTCAGGGCGGACGTGCCGAGTTGCGGATCCTTCATGAAGGAAAGGGCAGTACGCATGCTGTCGGCAGTTCCGGCCGCACTCGTAAAGGCCATTGAATGCGTTGTCGGCCCGTCAGCCGTGGCCAAGACCGTGTTCGTCGTGCCGAAGTCGAATCCCAGCGCCTGAGCCATGCCCGCACCTCATCAAGTCGATTGTTTTTTGGGAACGGAGGCCAAGCTCCGCTAAGGCGCGAAACAACGCGCCCAAGGAGGGCGCGTGATGCCACAGAGGCCGCCGTTGTTCAAGGCTTGAAGTGAAAAATGCAGCGGGCGCCAATGGCGCCCGCTTGTTCCCTACTCGGCGGCCAATGCCTGAGGTATCTCCTCATCGTGCTCGGTCTTCTTCTTCCGTCCAAAGCTGAGGAGCCAATCGCTAAGCCTGCCCATTTCGACGAAGATCACCGGGGTGATGAAAAGCGTCAATGCTTGCGACACGACGAGACCGCCAACGACGGCAATGCCGAGCGGCTGGCGCAGTTCCGAGCTTGCACCGGTCCCGAGAGCGATGGGAAGCGCGCCGAGGAGGGCGCAGAAGGTCGTCATCATGATCGGGCGGAAGCGTCGAACGCAGGCTTCATGAATCGCCTCCGACGGCGACATGCCGTTGCCGGAGCGCAGGTTCTCCAGCGCCACGTCGATCATCATGATCGCATTCTTCTTGACGATACCGATCAGCATCAGCAGGCCGATGAGCGCGATGATCGAAAGATCGAAGCCCATCACTTTCAACGCCAGCAGGGCACCGAGTGCCGCGGCCGGCAAGCCGGAAAGGATCGTCAGCGGATGAATGAAGCTTTCGTAGAGGACACCCAGCACGACGTAGATCGTCAGCACTGCCGCCAGGATCAACAGCGGCGTGTTGCCCTGGGACTGCTCAAATATCTGCGCCGTGCCACCGTAGGACGTGAAAACGTCTGCTGGCATGTTGATGTCTTTCTTGATCTGGTCGATCGCCGCCGTGGCATCGCCAAGCGCTTCGCCGGCCGGCAGGTTGAAGGAGACTGTCGTCGAGACAAGCTGACCGGTCTGGTTGATCGTCACCGGCCCCGTCGTGCGTTCTACCCTTGCGAAGTTGGACAAGGGAACGAGGGCGCCGTTGCTTGAAGCGACGCGGATTTCCTGAAGCTTCTGGTCGTCCCAGGGCTTGCTCGTATCGTACTCGACGATCACGTCATAGCTGTCGCCGGTCGACTGGATCTGGGCGGCGGTGTATCCGCCAAAGGCTTCCTGCAGGGTCGTCCGCAGCTGTCCGTCGGTAATCCCGAAGGCTGCCGCCTTCTCCGTGTCGACGACGATATTGGCCTGCAGGGCATTGTTCTGCGCATCTGAGGCGACGTCGGTGAAACGCGGATCGGAACGCATGGCCTGCTGAATCTTGTCTGCCCAGACGTTTGTCTGATCGGCGCTCAGCGCCTGAACGACGAGCTGGTATTGGCTCGCCGTCTGACGGCCGCCGAAGCGGAGGCTCTGTTGCGGCGTGATGTAGGCCTGCAGCCCAGGAATCTTGCCGATGCTCGCCCGCAATTCCCGTAACGTCTGCTCAAGCGGTGGACGCTGATCCTTGTCCTTGAGTTCGACAAACATCGTGCCGTTGTTCAACGGACTGCGTGCGTTGCCGCCGACAATCGACATCACGTGATTGACGGCGGGATTCTGCTTCACGAGTTCCGCTGCCTGGTTCTGCAACGCTTGCATCGCCGGATAGGAGATGTCCTGGCGTGCGCGCGTCGAGATGTTGAGGCGTCCAATATCTTCGGTGGGGAAGAAGCTGGATGGCAGCGTCATGAAGAGATAGACAGTCAGGCCAACCGACGCCACGAACAGGGCGAGGACGGCTGGACGATGCTTCAGGCACCAGCCGACCGATTTTTCATATCCTCTGAGTGTCCGCTCGAAACCGGCATCGAACCAACGGATGAAGAAGGGCGGGCGGTCGTGGCCACTGCCGAGCCGTGATGCCAGCATCGGCGTCACCGTGAGCGAGACAATCGCGGAGGCGACGATCGCGATCGCAACGACCATGCCGAACTCGTTGAAGATGCGGCCGACGACGCCGCCCATCAACAGGATCGGAATGAAGACGGCAATCAGCGACACGGACATGGAAATGATGGTGTAGCTGACTTCGCCGGCGCCTTTGATCGCCGCATCGAGAACCGGCATCCCTTCCTCGACATGCCGGAGAATGTTTTCCAGCATGACGATCGCGTCATCGACGACAAGGCCGACTGCGAGCGTTAGTCCGAGCAGCGAGATGTTGTCGATGCTGTATCCGAGCACGTACATCATGCCGAAGGTGGTAATCAGCGACAGCGGCACGGCAAGGCCCGGAATGATCGTCGCCGTCAGGTGACCGGTAAAGAGGTAGATGACCAGGACGACGAGGCCGATCGTCAGGAGCAGCGTAAACTTCACGTCCGTGATCGCGTCCTTGATCGGCTGCGCAGAGTCGTTCATGACCTTTGTCGAAACAGAGGCGGGGATTTCGGCGTGCAGACCCGGCAGCTTCGCCCTGATTGCGTCGACGACCTCGACGGTATTGGCATCGGGCTGGCGTTGAATGGCAAGAATGATGCTGCGGTTGCCGTCGTACCAGCTGCCGGTATTCTGGTTCTGAACGCTGTCCTGCACGTCGGCGACGTCGCCGAGGTGGATCGGTGCGCCGTTGGGATTGGCAATGACAAGCGTACGGAACTCGTCGGCATTGGTCCGCTGAGTGTCCGCATTGATCGTCATGCTTTGCGAGTCGTTCTGCAGGGAGCCGACGGGAACCTGGCTGTTGGCAGCGACCAGCGCCTGGTTGACGGTATCGATACCGATGCCGCGGTTGAGAAGCTTGTTGGGATCGACCTCGACCCGGACCGCGTAGGTCTGCGCACCGAATACCGAAACCTCAGCCACGCCGGGAAGTGTTGAAAGGGACGGCGAGATGATGTCCTCGGCGATCTCGTCGAGCTTGCTGCGGGGCATGGTGTCGCTTTGCACGGCAAGCAGCATGACCGGCGCATCGGCGGGGTTCGTCTTGCGATAGCTTGGCGGCGTCGTCATGTTGTCGGGCAATTGCCGCGTGGCATGCGAGATCGCTGCCTGAACATCGGCTGCTGCCGCATCGATGTTGCGATTGAGATCGAACTGCAGAACGATGCTGGTGTTGCCGAGGGAGTTCGTGGCGCTGATTTCGCTGATGCCGGGAATGGTCTGGAACTGCTTGATCAGCGGCGTGGAGACCGAAGTCGCCATCGTCTGCGGTGAGGCGCCGGTCAGCGCGGCCGAGACGTTGATCGTCGGGAAGTCGACCTGCGGCAGGGCTGCCACCGGCACGAGTTGGTAGCCGGCAAGGCCGGCAAGCACGACGCCGATGGCAAGCAGCGTCGTTGCAACAGGACGTCGGATACAGAAATTTGGTATCATTCTTCCGTGCCCGCTGTGATGATTTCGGTTTTGCCTGCCGTTTGGTCAACCGAGGCGACATTCAATGCCTTGTCGTCGAACTGTTCCTTGACCGGCTGCTGGTCGACCAGCTGCGCCTGTCCCTCGATGATGACGTGATCGCCCTCGGACAGGCCTTGCGAGACGGCGGTGAAACCACCGTTCGCGCGCGCCACGGTGACGGGTGTCACATGAGCCTTGCCGTCGCGCGCGACAATGGCGAAGAAGCCGTCGGCGCCGGGACTGACAGCAACGGTCGGGACCACGACCTGCTGTTCATTGTTGTTGAAGTGGACAACGATGTTGACCGATTGCCCGGGCCATAAAGCGCCGGACGCGTTCTCAAACTTCGCCTTCGCGAGAATTGTGCCGGACGCAGGATCGACGGTGTTGTCGTAAAAGCTGATATGGCCCTGACGTGGCTTGGCCTTGTCGGATTGAGGAACGGTGCTGACGTCCACCGGGCCTGCGGCAAGTGCAAGCTTCAACTGCCGGAGGTCGCGTTCCTGCAGGTGGAATTTCACGTAGATCGGATCGTACTTTGCGATCGTCACGATCGCGGAGCCGGCGTTCACAAAGGCGCCTGGGCTCACGGCGATATCGCCAAGGCGTCCGTCGAAGGGCGCGCGAATATCGGTATGCTCAAGCAGGACCTGATCGGCGGCAAGCGCGGCCTTATCGGCCTCTACGGTCGCGGCTGCCGTATCGCGGGCCGCCTTTGCCTGATCGTAGCTTTGCTGTGTGCCAGCCTTGGAGCTCAAAAGGTCATTGGCGCGTGCCAGCGCTGTCTCGGACTCCGACAGGGTGGCTTGGTCGCGGACCACCATGGCGCTGTCCTTGTCGACTGTTGCCTGTGCGGTGCGGGCATCAAGCTTGGCGATCAGATCTCCCTGTTTGACGGTGGCGCCGTCCGAGGCAAGGATCTGCGTAACGATCCCCTGTTCCTGGGCCGCGATCGTGGTGTTGTCGTCCGCATCTGCCCAGCCCGAAGCTGTGACGTCCCGGGGCAAAACAGTCTTCACTGCTGCGACAGTCTTGACCAGCGTTGGTCCGCCGTTGCGGTTGCGACCCTTGCTGCCGCCCTTCTGATCACCGGATTTCTGCGATGCATCGCCCGCCGTTTGGTGGCCGCCGTCGGCGGCATCGGCCTGCGGCTGAGCGTGGGGCAAAAATTGCGAAAGATACGGGATTCGTTCCCTGTATTGCCAAGCGCCAACGCTGGCAGCAGCTATAATGCAGGCCGTGATCAAAAGTTTCTTCATATGCGAGACCGGTTTGGGCGAGTTGCGCGAAAATCAAGGCTCTATTGAACCACGTCTATTACGGCGCAAAAAAGACACAATTGCCGAACCGACCATCACTAAGTGGTTATAATGGCTTAAATTTTTGTAATGAAAGAATGAGCTGAAATACTATTTGTTGGGCATCGGCGATCCGCCGTAGCCGACACTTTCCCAATTTCCCCTTTTCAATCAGACGGATCGCGCCGCTCCGCCGTCGCAGCGTACAAGACTGCCCGTGATGTAGCTCGCGGGCTGGCTGCAAAGAAAGGCGGCGGTTGCAGCGAACTCTTCGACCGTCCCATAGCGACCGACGGGGATTGCGGCCTCCTTAGCAGAGCGGATTTCATCGAGGCTCTTGCCGGTGCGCTTGGCGGCCGCCCCATCTACCTCGTCGGTGCGGCCGGTCAGAATGCTCCCGGGAAGCAGAAGGTTTGACGTGACCCCAAAGCGTCCGATCTCCGTTGCCAGCGTCTTGCTCCAACCGGCGAGGGCGGGGCGCAGCGTGTTCGAAAGAGCGAGGTTGGTGATCGGTTCGATGACGCCCGACGACGCGACAGTGAGAATGCGCCCCCAGCCTTGTTCCTTCATGGATGGCAACAATGCGTTGGTGAGCGCGATCACCCGCAGCACCATGGAGAAGAAATAGGTCTCCAGTTTCTCGGGCGTCATGTCCTGCGTCGTTCCTGGCGTGGGGCCGCCGGTATTGTTGACCAGGATATCGATGCCACCAAGCTTTTCATGCACGGCGGCGGTCACGGTCTCGACGAAATTCTCGTCCGAGAGATCGGCCCAGATCCAATCCGCCTTGCCATTTCCTTCGGCGTTGATGGCGCGGCAGTTTGCCTCCAGCGTCTCGCCGCTGCGGCCGCAGAGAAGAACGTTCGCGCCCTCACGTGCCAAAGCCACGGCGATGCCATGCCCCAATCCGCGCGACGATGCCAGAACGAGTGCGCGCTTGCCCTTGATGCCCAGATCCATGTCAATTTCTCCATTTGTCCGTCTTTCTATACGGCGCGCCGACGGGAGACGAAAGCGGCGTCTGGCACTGTTTATGATTTGACGCTTACGTAAGCTGCATATATTTATCTGGCGCTAGAAATGCTGTTGCGCGAATTGGGGGATTCGCTGTCGTTTCCCGGCTCGACAATAGAGCTCTGTTTTGCCAAGAGATAACCCCATCACGGGGAATGTGGCCGCGATGTCGGCCGAGCGGAGATGATGCATGACCGATACGACTGAACTGCCCGAGCGCGAAAGCATGGAATTTGACGTTGTGATCGTCGGTGGCGGTCCTGCGGGGTTGTCGGCTGCGATCCGTCTGAAACAGATTAACCCGGAACTGTCGGTCGTCGTGCTCGAGAAGGGGGCTGAGGTCGGCGCGCACATCCTGTCAGGTGCCGTCGTCGATCCCATCGGCATCGACCGTCTGCTGCCTGGCTGGCGCGATGAGGCTGATCATCCGTTCAAGACCGAAGTGACGGACGACCACTTCCTGGTGCTCGGCCCGGCAGGCTCGGTGCGCCTGCCGAATTTCATGATGCCGCCGCTGATGAGCAACCACGGCAACTACATCGTTTCGCTTGGCAACGTCTGTCGCTGGCTCGCCACAAAGGCGGAAGAACTCGGCGTCGAGATCTATCCGGGTTTTGCCGCGACCGAGGTGCTCTACAGCGACGAGGGTGCCGTCGTCGGTGTGGCCACCGGCGACATGGGCATCGAGAAGAACGGCGAGCCCGGCCCGAACTACACCCGCGGCATGGCGCTAACAGGCAAGTATGTGCTGATCGGCGAGGGGGTCCGCGGTTCGCTTGCCAAGCAGTTGATCGCCAAGTTCGATCTGTCGAGGGATCGCCAGCCGCAAAAGTTCGGTATCGGCATCAAGGAACTCTGGCAGGTGAAGCCCGAGCACCACAGCCGAGGTCTCGTGCAGCACTCGTTCGGCTGGCCGCTCGGCATGAAGACCGGCGGCGGCTCCTTCCTTTACCACCTCGAAGACAATCTCGTTGCCGTCGGCTTCGTCGTCCACCTGAACTACAAGAACCCTTACCTGTATCCCTTCGAGGAGTTCCAGCGCTTCAAGACGCATCCGGCGATCCGCACGACCTTCGAGGGCGGCAAACGGCTGTCCTATGGTGCGCGTGCGATCACCGAGGGCGGCTATCAGTCTGTACCGAAGTTATCCTTCCCCGGCGGCGCCCTGATTGGCTGTTCGGCGGGCTTCGTCAACGTGCCGCGCATCAAGGGCAGCCACAACGCGGTGCTGTCGGGCATGATGGCAGCGGACCGGATTGCCGCGGCGATTGCAGCCGGTCGCGCCAATGACGAGGTGGTCGAGATCGAGAACGACTGGCGCTCAAGCGACATCGGTAAGGACCTGAAGAGGGTGCGAAACGTCAAGCCGCTGTGGTCGAAGTTCGGCACGGCAATCGGCGTGGCGCTCGGCGGTTTCGACATGTGGACGAACCAGCTCTTCGGCCTTTCGATCTTCGGTACGCTCAGGCACGGCAAGACGGATGCGGCCTCGCTGGAGCCGGCCGCCAAGCACAAGCCGATCGCCTACCCGAAGCCCGACGGCGTTCTCACCTTCGACCGTCTGTCCTCGGTGTTCCTGTCGAACACCAACCACGAGGAAGACCAGCCGGTGCATCTGCAGGTGAAGGACATGGCGCTGCAGAAGTCGTCCGAGCACGACATCTATGCCGGTCCTTCGACGCGCTACTGTCCGGCCGGCGTTTACGAATGGGTGGAGAAGGATGGGCAAGAGACCTTTGTCATCAACGCCCAGAACTGCGTCCACTGCAAGACCTGCGACATCAAGGACCCCAACCAGAACATCAACTGGGTGCCGCCGCAGGGCGGCGAGGGACCGGTCTATCCGAATATGTAAGAAGCAGTCATGAGCAACGCCTGCGCCATACGGCAGGCGCGTCTCGATGAGCTGCCGCGCCTGACTGAGATCGAGCTCGATGCCTTCGCGACGCTGGCGGGGCGCTCGGCGTTATCAGGGAAGCGCACGCGCTGCCACACGATTTGTTGCGGGGGTCGCTCGATGCGGGCCTGCTGCTCGTTGCCGCCGATGACGGCGACTGTCCGGTCGGCTTTCTCGCGGTCGAGGAAATCGAAGGCACGCTCTATGTGAACGAACTGGATGTTTGCCCGGATTGGCAGCGCAGGGGTGTCGGGCGGCGTCTGATGTCGGCTGCAATCGAGATGGCGCAGCAGCGTCGGCTATCGGCACTGACGCTGACAACGGATCGCTACGTACCGTTCAACGCGCCCTTCTACGCCTCCCTCGGCTTTGTGCTGCCGAGTGTCGAAGCCGTTCCGCATTTCCTGAAGAAAAAGCTGGATCACGAAATCGCGGTTGGGATGGATCCGGAACGACGGGTTGCGATGGTTCTTACGCTGAAGCGATAGCGGCATGGAACAATAGAGTGAGCCGGCGGATTGGCCGCCCGCCCGAACTGCGGAGTTGCTATCGGCGTGAGGCGATGCCGGTCGAGAGTGCTACGCCGAGCCCGGTGATAACAGCGGCGGCGATCTCGGCGATGCCGATTTCCTCCCCACGCAATAGGCCGCCGCCGATCGTTGCCAGCACCGGCGTGATTGCCGTGAAGGCAGCTGCCTGGGTGCCGCCCAGCGCATGAACCGCAAGGCCGTAGGCGACCGTGGCAGCAAGGCCGGACAGCACGCCTTGGCTCAGTACCTGCAAGCCGACCTCACCAAGTGGTGCGCTGGCAATCGACGTACCGAAGGCGACGGCCAGACCGATGTGGATGAGAAATGACCAGATGGCGATGAGCGCGCTGGCCTGCAGAGCCGTCAGGCCGGAGCGGCGAAAGGCATGCGTGTAGCTTGCCCATAGGATCGCTCCCATCGGTAGCAGAACAAAGCTGGTCCAGGGTAGTGCCGCACCGGCGAGACTGCGGACCAGTAGGATGGCAACGCCGCCGACGATCGCGGCAAGACCGAGCACGCGCATGAAGTCCGGTCGTTCCCGGAAGACGATGACGCCGATCAGCGCAGTGG
This sequence comes from Rhizobium sp. 42MFCr.1, assembly GCF_000377185.1. Taxonomy (NCBI): domain Bacteria; kingdom Pseudomonadati; phylum Pseudomonadota; class Alphaproteobacteria; order Hyphomicrobiales; family Rhizobiaceae; genus Rhizobium; species Rhizobium sp. 42MFCr.1. The sequence goes on along the minus strand of NZ_KB897830.1, from coordinate 111,776 downwards.
CAAGCGGCATGGACCCCCCGAGCAGAATACCGGCGGCGGATGCCGGGGTCGAGTGAATGGCCGACGTGGTCAGCTGGAAGAAAACGGCGCCAGCGCCCGCGACCATCGGGGCAAGCAGGCGGAGCGGCACGCCTTTCGGCAGCAATCCAGTCTTCAGCCAGACGGGCGCCAGAACAAGCATCGGAATACCGTAGCGGATCAGGCCGATATCGATCGTGCCAAGCTGCGTCGCCGCGCTGTGACGCGTCGCCAGGATCCACGCTGCCCAAATGAGGACGGTGACGACGGCGCCGGCATATCCGACAGATGTCGACGTGGACTTTTCATTGTTCGTGAAGGTAACGGCGCTCATCGATCTCTCCTCTCGTGATCGTCCGGATTGCTGTCCGGTTGAGAGAAGAATAAGCGGAAACGGCGAGGCATGTCCTTGCTATCTATGCCGCCAAAATACTGGTATGAGCAATTATCTGCCAATCACGCCAAAGGATTTTATCGAACATGCCAAATCTTGATAAATTCGATCTGGCGATATTGGAATGCCTCCAGGAGGATGCCCGGGCGACCAACGTGGAGATTGCCGAAAAGGTCAATTTGTCGCCGTCCCCCTGTCTGCGGCGTATCCGCAATCTGGAAAAGACCGGCGTAATACGCGGCTACCGCGCCGATATCGACCGCAAGGAAGTCGGTCTCGGCCTGACGGTTTTCGTCGAGCTCAAGGTCGCCCATCACAGCCGCGAGAACGCGCAGGCGCAGGAGGCGGCATTGCTCGCCATTCCCGAGGTGGTGTCGTGTTTTCTAATATCGGGAACGGCCGACTTTCTTGCGGAGGTGGTGGTCGAGGATCTCGCAGCCTATGAGCGGCTGCTGACGGACACGCTGCTGACCCTGCCGAATGTCAGCGATATCCGCTCGAACTTTGCCATTCGCAGCATGAAAACCCACGGAGCGCTGAAGCTGCCGGAACTGAAATAGAAACGGGGCCAATCGGCCCCGTTTTCTTGCTTAGAGCAGCGTGCCACTGAGGATCAGCAGCGCGACCGAGAAGTAGATCACCAGCCCGCTCACATCGACGAGCGTGGCGACCAACGGGGCGGAGGCGCTTGCCGGATCAAGCCGCAGCCTCTGCAGGATGAACGGCAGCATGGAGCCCGCCAGCGAACCAAACGTGACAATGCCGATCAGTGCGGTAAAGATCGTGACGCCGACCAGGACCCAGTGCTCGCCGTAGTCATAGAGCCCGATTTTTTGCCAGAGCACGATGCGGGCGAAACCGACCAATCCCAGGATCGTGCCGAGCACGATACCCGTCGGCAGCTCGCGCATCAGCACGCGCCACCAGTCGGAGAGCTTGAGCTCGCCGAGCGCCAGCGCCCGGATGATCAGCGATGTCGCCTGCGACCCGCTGTTGCCGCCAGAGCTCATGATCAGCGGCACGAACAGCGTCAGCACGATCGCCTTCTCAACCTCGCCTTCGAAATGCTGCATGGCGCTTGCCGTCAGCATTTCGCCGAGGAAGAGGGCGCACAGCCAACCAGCACGCTTGCGGATCATGCCGGCAAAGCTGATCTTGGTGTAGGGCTTGCCGAGGGCTTCCATACCACCGAATTTCTGGGCGTCTTCGGTCTGGTCGGCGATCATCGTGTCGATGACGTCGTCGACCGTGACGATGCCGAGCATGTGGCCGTCCTCGCTGACGACGGGCAGGGCGAGCAGATTATGCTTGCGGATCAGCCGGGCGACATCTTCCTGCGTCATCAGCGGATCGGCACGCACAACCCCTTCCTTCTGCGCAACGGTCAGGACCGATTCGCCGGGCTCGCCGGTGATGAGGCGGCGGAGTGTGACGACGCTCGTCAGCGCGCGGCTGACCGCATCGAGGACGTAGATCGCATAGACCGTCTCGCGCGAACGCTCGACTTTGCGCACGTGCTCCAGCGTCTGTTCGACAGTCCAGGTGTCGGGCACGCTGACGAATTCGGTCGTCATGATGCTGCCGGCCGTGCGGGGCGGATACCCCATCAGGTGCTGGACGGCGAGACAGGTCGTGCGGTCCAGCCGCGAGAAGAGGTGTGCACGAACCTCCTCGTTCATTTCCTGAAAGAGGTCGGCGACACGGTCGTTTGCCACGGCGTTCAACAGCCGTGCGGCATGCTCGACCGGCATGTCTGCAAGGATCGCGGCGGCGTGATGCAACTCGGGACGTCCGAGAATGCGTACGGCCTTTTGCTGCGGCAGCGTAACCAGGATTGCTGCGGCTTCGGAAATTTCAAGTGTGTTCAGCTGTTCGACGCGCTCGGCCGTGGTGATCGGGCCGAGGTGGTCGCTGCTGAAGAAACGAGCGGCATGGCCCGCCCGCAGTGGGAAGCGATTGATGTTCATAGGCTCGCCTTTCCGTCGATCCGCCGTAGCGTCCGACGGGCGAGCCCGACGGAGTCAGGTCAGCGCACGAGGGCCGCGTACGGCAAAGGCAATCGACTGCTACTGTCGCTTGGCATCGTGATGATGGCTCCGTTGATATCCGCGGAAAATGGAGGTGATCCGCGTAAGGCTCTAGGTGGTCTCAATTGTCAAAAAAGTCAAGCGCTTGAGGTGCTTGATGCCAGAATGCCGCACCTTCCGGCGCGGCATATCGTTCGAGCAGCGTTCTTTCGAATTTGCGGGCCGCTGTCGACTGTGCGTTGGCGCCGGGGCGGCCGCGTCAGGCGCTCCGGTCTCGGCGATCGAGGCTTCGAGACGCCACGAACACAAAGATGCCGATAAACGACAGGATCGCGCCGACATAGCCTGTGGCGGCGAAGCCATAGCCCCGTGCGATAACCAGGCCGCCGAGCCAGGCGCCCAGCGCATTCGCAATATTGAATGCCGAGTGGTGAGATGCGGCAGCAAGCGTCTGCGCATCCGCCGCGACATCCATCAATCGGGTCTGGACAGCGGGACCGGCAGCAAAGCCGCAACCGATGCAGAATACGCAAAGCGCCAGCATGAACGGATTGGCAGCCGTCAGGGAAAACAGCGTCAGCACGACGATGTTGAACACAAGGCAACCACCGATCGTTCCCATCAGCGATTTGTCGGCAAACCAGGAGCCGACGACATTGCCGACGTTCATGCCGATGCCGAAGATGATCAGCATCACGGCGACCATACTCTCCGGCAGCATTGCGACCTCGGTCGTGGTTGGTGCGATATAGCTAAACATGGCGAACATGCCACCGAAGCCGACGGATGCCGTGGCGAGCGTCAACAGGACCTGCGGACGCTTGAATGCGCCGAGCTCCCGCTTAAAGCTTGCGCCCTCGGCAACTCGGTCGCATGGCACGTAGTACCAGATCAGGGCGACCGTCAGCAGGCCGATGATTCCAACGATCGTAAAGGCAAGCCGCCAGTTGAGAGACTGCCCGAAAACGGTGGCGAGCGGAGTTCCCAGGAGGGTCGCGACCGTCAACCCGAGCATCACGCGGCCGACGGCGCGAGCGCGCTTGTGCATCGGCACCATGGATGCCGCGACGATTGCGGCAACGCCGAAGTAGGCGCCATGCGGCAACCCCGTGATGAAGCGCATCAACGTGAAGCTCTCGAAGGTCGGTGCCATCGCGCTCAACAGGTTGCCGACGGCAAAGATGCCCATGACGAGGAGGAGCAGCAAGCGGCGCGCCATCTTTGCGGCGAGAACCGCGATGATTGGAGCGCCGATAACGACGCCGAGCGCATAGGCGCTGATCACGTAGCCGGCCTGCGGCGTCGTCACCGAGAAGGTATCGGCGACGTTAGGCAAAAGACCCATGATCGCGAATTCGCCGGTGCCTATGCCGAAGCCGCCGCAGGCAAGCGCCAGTTGTACGAGCGCAATTGCCGCCGGAGACGGGGCCTCTTCTGCCGCCATCGTTTCTATGGAATCGTTTACGGCGACCTGGCTCAAGAGGCACTCCTTGGCGTTCGATAGGTGACATACGGGACGGGACGCAAGATGCGGCGTGACCAGTAGGCCGAAGATGAAGGGAGATGAAGACGATGCTCCACTGTCCAATCTATCAACGATAGATTGCTGCAGGTCGAGTGCGTTTTCTGCAGTGCAGCGTCCCCCGATTTGCATACGTCCCTTGCAAATTTGGGGGCTCCGTCGCCGCTCGCGGCGGCCGTGAGGCGCGCTTCAGCTTGAAATTGCCGCTGCGGGAACCATCTGCTTTGCAGCGCCAACAGACTTTGCCTGTCGGGATGGATCAACGGGAGCCTGATGAAACTAGTTGGCTTTTTCAATCGAGATGGTGGAACGTTCAGGACCACCGACATGGAAGCCTATGAAAGGCGGGCCGAGGCGATCTTCAGGGAAGCGGGTCACGATTTCGATGCAATCGTCTTTTCCGGCAAGGAGATTGTACCCGCGATGGAGCGGGCGGCCCGCTGGGGAAACATCGATGGCATCGTCGCTGGCGGTGGCGACGGGACGATATCGGCGGCAGCGTCCATAGCCTGGAGAAACGGTATTGCACTCGGCGTTGTGCCGGCCGGGACAATGAACCTTTTCGCCCGTTCCTTGCGCGTTCCACTCGATATCTGGCAAGCGCTTGAAACACTCGCCTTTGGCGAAGTCGATCGTGTGGATATCGCTAGCGCCAACGGCAGGCCGTTCATTCACCAATTCTCGGCCGGGCTGCATGCGCGCATGGTGCGCTATCGAAATACCTACTCGTACCGCTCCCGACTTGGAAAGATGGGGGCAAGCGCGCGGGCCGCATTTGGTGTCGTGTTGAATCCACCCGAATTCGAGGTCGAGTTCGAAGCGGGGGGAGTTTATGAGAGGCGCCGGGTCTCCGCGGTCTCGGTTTCAAACAACCCTTTCGGCCAGAATGCCTTGCTTTATGCAGACAGCCTCACAGGTGGCGAACTAGGCTTCTATACCGCCAATCCACTAAAGCCGCTCGGCGTCGCGCGTCTGGCGATCGATCTCTTGCGAGGCAAGGTGAGGGAGAATGCGGACGTGATGATCATGCATCCGGCAGAAGTGCATCTGCACTTTCCAAAGCTGCCGTCAAAGGCGAATTGCGTGATGGATGGCGAGCTGCGTCCTCTGGAGCGAGACGTTGCATTGAAATTGCATCCAGGCGAACTCAAGGTATTGGTCCAGCAAGGACTTGCAGCGCAAGTTGACGAAGCGGAGCGGCGCGAAGTCGCTCCCTAGCAGCTCCTGCTGGTGGCGCATCCCAGAAATCGCTCTGGATCGGTCGGACGAGCTGAGGGGGACGCCGGAGCTAGCGCGGATATATCCAGGCGTAGCCGAAGAGCCGTTGATCCTCCGGTCGCCCGCCGATGTAACCGATGCTTGTGTACTTGGTCGCCACTGCGGAGTATTGCGGGCCGAGGTTCTGTTCAATCCAGTTAACCAGTACCGGCGGTAGCGCCGTTCGATCCTTGGAGGGAAGCCAAACCACCAGGATCGGCTTCTCCGCGGTCCAATCGTAATCGATAGCCAGGTTGCCGAAGAACGTGGACATCGTTGGAACATCAGGCAACTGCATATGCATATTTCCCGACGCCGGCCAGCTGTCGGTGAGCACCAGCCCAGGACGCTTGCCTTCCTCAGCAATGATCTTGCCGGCAAACTCCTCATAAGGCGCGTTGTAGGCCTCAGGCCGGCCGAAGAGTGACGGCGCGTGCGCGAGAACCAGACTCAGCGACGGGACGATGATCATGACCGCGAGAGGTGCGATAAAGAAGCGCCGCGCAAAATCCTGCGGTTGAATGCCTCGGGCCTGTATCTTCAGGCAAAACGCAATCGGCATCAGGAACAGGAGGGGCAGCACCCATCGGTCGCGCATGGATGTTATGCCGATGGCGAAAACCAGCACGAGAACCTGCACGCCAATCGCCAGAAATATCGTGTCGAAAAAGTGAGCCCAGATGGTCGTCGGTCGCAGACTGCGGAGGAACTTCTTGCCGAAAACGATTGCATAAACCGCAACAAGAGGCGCCATGATCACGAGCACCTGACCGAAGAACTCGGTCGGCCCCTTGATCAGTTTCGCGAGTACGCTGGTCGGCGCTTCCTGCGCCATGGTATTCAGCGTGCGGGTTGCGGCCAGGCCGATATTGTTAAGGAGCCAAAGGCCGTGCGGCGCGAAGATGAGGACCGCGACGGCAAGTGAAAGCAAGAAGCGACGGTCGAACAGGCGCTTCTGTCCCTCCGGATGCAGAAACACTGCAATGAGCGCTGCAAACACGACGAGAGTGAAGTTGTACTTCGACAGCATGCCCAGTCCCAGCGTGACGCCGATTGCCGCGTAGGAGAACAGGGATGGGGCCTTCAGCGTTTTGATGATGCTGTAGACGAAGAGGTTGATCATCAGCATCTGGGCGACTGTATGGGTCAGGTCCCTTTGTGCCTGCCAGAAAACCTGTGGAATCGTGAACAGCGAAAGCGTCGCGATGGCAGCAAACAGGCGATCATCGAGCACCAGTTTGGCCAGCTTGTAGTAGCTCAGGAAAAGAAGAAACAGCACCAGGTTCTTGGTTGCGGCAATCGTTGCGATCGACAATCCGAAGCCGGACACCACCATCGCCTGCAGCCAGTTGTAGAGCGGCGGCTGGGTGTCGTAGCCGGCCACAAGCCATTGCGAGAAGAACGCCTGCTGGGACTCATCGACCCGCAGGCCGTTTGGCACGAGGAGGCGAACGACAAAGCTGACGACAAAATATGCCGCGAGCAGCAGGACAACCGCGTCCGGCTTGCCAGCCAGCAGATTACGCATTCTCACTTCCGTCGAAGACCTGGCGGACGATGTAGTTCGGCGAGGTGTCGTCGCGATAATAGGTACGGGCAATCATCTCGGCAAGAATGCCGGTCGTGATCAACTGCACGGAGGACAGCATGAAAACGATGCCGACCATCAGCATCGGGCGGGTGCCGATGTCGTTGCCCAAGACGAACTTGTCGACGAACAGATAGAGCATCACCAGAGCGGAGATCCCACCCAGTCCCAGGCCCAGTGAGCCGAAGAAATGGCCTGGCCGTGCCTTGTAGCGCATGAAGAACATGACGGAAAGCAGGTCGAGGATCACGCGAAAAGTACGCGAGATGCCATACTTGGACTGTCCGTGCTGGCGGGCATGGTGGGTCACGACCATTTCGCCGATGCGCGAGCTTGGCACGACGCCGGCGACCCAGGCGGGGATGAAGCGGTGCATTTCGCCCATCAGCTTCACCTGCTTGATGATCGAGGCGCGGTAGATCTTCAGGCTGCAGCCATAGTCGTGCAGCTTCACGCCGGTAATGCGCCCGATCAAGTAATTGGCACACCATGAGGGAATCTTGCGTAGCAGGAGACCGTCTTGGCGGTTCCTGCGCCAGCCAACCAAAAGATCGAGCTCACGCCGCTCCAGTTCGGCGACCATGGACGGAATGTCTTTCGGGTCGTTCTGCAGATCGCCATCCATTGTGGCGATCAACCGGCCGGTCGCGGCGTCGATGCCTGCCTGCATCGCGGCCGTCTGGCCGAAATTGCGCTGCAGTTCGACGATCCTCAGCGTAAGGCCCTCGCGGCCGATGTGCTTGCGCGCATTTACCAGCGTGGCATCGGTGCTGCCATCGTCGATCAGGATAAGCTCCCAGCGATCGGAGTAGCCGGCCATGGCCAAGCAGATGCGATCGACAAGCGGGCCGACGCTCTCTTCCTCGTTGAAGACAGGCACAACGAGCGACAATTCGACCGGCCGCATCGCTTCCACGAGGCCCTGACGTGGGTCTACTGTTGTCTGCACGTTTGAATTCTCCTACAAGGCGCACGGCCAAAAGCGGCATTCGCCGCGATAGTCAGGAAAGCCTACTATATGAAGTTTCCGGTTGTTGCCAGCCGACAATCCTGGTTTATCCGCAATCGGATGACGCTGCTGACGATTGTGATCGTGGCGACTTACGCGCTTTTCATCCAGTGGTTTTGGGGCTGGCCGGTCATTCTCGGACAATGGGCCGAGGTCGGTGCTATCCCGATTATTGCCGCTCTCGCACTTCTGACCAGCACCTACTTTCTCAGGACCTGGCGCATCTACGATTATTTTCCGAGAGAAACTGCGGGACGCTTCAAGGTGCTTTTTCGCGTCACGCAGATTCACAATCTCCTGAATATCATGCTGCCGTTTCGAACGGGGGAGACAAGCTTTCCGGTGTTGATGCGCACCGAGTTCGGTATTCCGCTTGCGCGCGCCACGTCGGCGCTGTTCGTCATGCGCCTGCTTGATCTGCACGCCTTGCTGGCTGCCGCCGGCATAGGCTTCGCGATCGCGTCACCACACAACATCGTTGCATGGATCGTCTGGGTGTCCTTCCTGTCACTTCCGGTAGTCGCTTTTGCTCTGAGGCGACCGCTGTTGCGGCTTGCCGGCACGATGCTGCCGGTAAAAGCGAAGAAGCTGGTGGTTGAGGTTGAGAGGGGACTTCCGGTCGATGCCGCCGCTTTCACGCGCGCCTGGGCGATGACCGTCATCAACTGGCTCGTCAAGGTTCTGGTGCTCGCCTGGGCCCTCAACCTGATGGGCGTATTGCCGATGGCCGCAAGTTTCGGCGGGGCGCTTGGCGGCGAGCTCTCCTCTGTGCTTCCGGTGCACGCGCCGGGTGGCGTCGGCACTTATCCGGCCGGGATCACTGCCGGCGCCGTTGCCCTAGGCGCATCCAGCGAGAAGACGGCCCTTGCTGCCTTGGCGCAAGCAAGCATCAATGCGCATTTGCTGATCATCGTCTCGGCACTGACGGGCACTGCGATATCACTGCCGCTCGGCCGCAGCCGTAAGCTCTGAAATCCGTTCTCTCAGGAATGTCTGCTCTGGCGCCTGTTGACACAGCCTCAAGGCTGTCTCGTAGGCTGCAATCGCCTCGGCCTTCTGTCCCAATTGCCTCAGAAAATCGGCACGGGCCGAATGCGCAAGATGATAACTCTCCAATTCTCCTGCCTGCAGGATGGCGTCAACGAGCTGCAAACCTCTTTCTGCTCCCTCCACCATCGCCAAGGCGACGGCCCTGTTGAGTTCGGCAATCGGCGACCACTGGGCCGACAGCAGGAGATCATAGAAGCTGACGATGCGGCGCCAATCCGTACTCTCAGGCGTCTCGGCTCGCGCGTGCTCCGCAGCGATGGCCGCCTGCAGCGTGTAGATACCGACCTCGCCATTCCGCAGGGCGCCGTCGAGGCGCCCGAGACCTTCGCGAATCTTTTCACGGTCCCAAAGCCCGCGATCCTGATCGGCCAGGAGAATGAGACCTCCCTGCGAACTCCGCCTGGCGGCGCGACGCGAATCCTGAAGGAGTAGGAGTGCAAGCAGCCCCGAGACATCGGGGTGCGGCAGAAGGCGCGCGAGCAGCCGTGTCAGGCGGATGGCCTCCGAAGTGAGATCCGCTCGGACGACCTCCTCGCCGGACGAAGCGGAGTATCCCTCGTTGAAGACCAGATAGATCACATGCAGCACCCGGTCGAGCCGCTCCGGCAATTCGTCCCGCTCAGGGACCTCGTAGGGAATCTTCGCTGTGCGGATCTTGTTCTTCGCGCGTACGATGCGCTGTGCCACAGTTGGGGCGGGGACTAGAAATGCATGGGCGATCTCTTCAGTCGTAAGTCCGCATATCTCTCTAAGCGCCATCGCCATTTGCGCGTCGGCGGGTATGATCGGATGACAGCAGGTGAAGATCAACCGGAGCATGTCGTCTTGGATCAGGTCCACGTCGCCAATCTCCGTTTCATCGAAAGACCCGTATAGACTTTCCTCGATGTCCTTCGCCGACATATCGAAACGCGACCGGCGCCTGATGTGGTCGATCGCGCGAAATCGCCCGGCGGAAACGAGCCAGCCGAACGGGTTTGCCGGAACACCATCGCGGGGCCACGTCCGCGCGGCGGCTGCAAACGCGTCGTGCAGGGCTTCTTCGGCCCTGTCGAAGTCTCCAAGGAGACGGATGAGTGTCGCAAGCACCCGGCGAGACTGCGATCGGTAGATATCCTCGATCAGACGTTCCAAGGTCTACTCCGGCAATGTCAGGATCCGCACCGGGCGGATTTCCACAGCGCCAATTCGCGCACATGGAATTCCAGCGGCGATTGCCTTTGCCTCATCCATATCGGAGGCATCGATAACATACAGGCCGGCCAGATGCTCCTTCGTCTCGACGTAAGGGCCATCAGTCATGCTAAGCTCGTTGTTGCGCACCCGCAGGACGACAGCCTTATCGGGCGTTTCGAGCGCATCGGCATGAATCAGCGTGCCTCGTTCGCGCAACCCTTCGTCGAAGCCGAAATGCGCGCGAACGACAGCTTCGGTTTCTGCAGGGGCCTGACGACCGTCGACATCGGCCGAATTGTAGATCAGGCAAACATAGCGCATCGCATTATCTCCCGTCTTTGATGGAATAGGCCGGCCGTATCTCGATCGAAGCGTATTTCAATATGGGGAACGTCGAGGCGATCCTCTCGGCTTCTTCCATGTCGGCGGCGTCGATCAATACGAAGCCACCAAGATGTTCCTTGATTTCGGCGAAGGGACCGTCGGTTGCCGTCGTGACGCCCTGCCTCACTCGAAGAGTAACTGCAGATTCGGGCTCGTGCAGCGCAAGAGCGACTTGCAGGACGCCGCGGTCATGCCAGTGATCGTCGCTTGCGATGCATTCCTGCGTGACCACATCCCACTCTTCCTGCGGGACGAGCTTGCTCTTCTCGGTGTCGAACCAGACCTGGCAGAGATATTTCATGACGTCTCCCTCAACTATAAACCGGAATATCGTAGATCGGCCGGACTTCGATTGACCCTAGTCTTGCAAGCGGGATACCGGCCGCAACGCGAATGGCATCGTTCAGATCTTTTGCGTCGATAAGAATGAAGCCGCCGAGTTGTTCTTTTGTTTCTGCAAAAGGGCCGTCCGTCACTGACATTTCATCATTTCGAACGCGGACGGTCACGGCATTCTTTGGCGATTGCAGCGCCTGCGCGGCGATCATGTGCCCGCTGGCGATCAGATCATCGTCGTAAGCGAGGGACGCTCTGTCGAGGTTCCTTTTTTCCTCCTCGGTCATGGCTTCAAGCGTCGCCGGCTCGAACCAGACCTGGCAGAGATATTTCATCGTTCGCTCTCCCTGGCTGTCACGATCATTGGACGCTGAGCCTAGGGTGATTTCGACAGGAAGCGAAAAAATCTTTTTACGGAAATTTGGGTCGAAACGAGCACACTGGCTTCGACCAAGTGTCGTCAACAATATGGAGTGACGACGATGGGTTTTTTCGAGATCGTGCTGGCGAACGCCATCCGCGCAAGTCGCCAACAGAACAAACAGCCCTATCAGGCTGATACGGAACTGCCAATGATGCGGGCCACAATCGCACGCCTCGTTGCCGTCGCAGCCCTTTTTGCGATTACGATTGTGGTGCTGGATGCCGCGGGCGAGCACTATGAGCGCCAACTTGCGACTAGCGCGGTCGCAGCCACTCGCCAATAAGGGAAACGGCCTATTGGAAGGCCGTTTCGAAGAAGCTTCTGAGCTTGCGCGAATGCAGTGCTTCCGGCGGCATTGCTGCGAGTTTCTGGATCGCACGGATACCAATTTGCAGATGCTGGTTGACCTGCGTCCTGTAAAAGGCGGTCGCCATGCCGGGCAGCTTCAATTCGCCATGCAACGGCTTGTCCGATACGCAGAGCAGGGTGCCGTAGGGCACGCGGAAGCGGAAGCCGTTTGCGGCGATCGTCGCCGATTCCATGTCGAGCGCGATGGCACGAGCCTGGGACAGACGTTTGACCGGACCGCGTTGGTCGCGCAACTCCCAGTTCCTGTTGTCGATCGTGCCGACTGTGCCGGTGCGCATGATGCGCTTCAGCTCGAAGCCTTCGTAGCCGGTGATCTCTGCCACGGCGCCCTCCAGGGCGACCTGCACTTCCGCCAGTGCCGGGATCGGCACCCAGACAGGCAGATCGTCGTCAAGGACGTGGTCTTCGCGCATGTACGCGTGAGCAAGGACATAATCACCCAGGCGCTGGCTGTTGCGCAGGCCGGCGCAGTGGCCGAGCATCAGCCAGGCATGCGGGCGAAGGACGGCCACGTGGTCGGTGATCGTCTTGGCATTGGATGGGCCGACGCCGATATTGATCATGGTGATCCCGGCATGCCCTTTCTTTTTCAGATGGTAGGCCGGCATCTGCGGGAGGCGCGAAAGCGTAACGTCGGTCTCTGGCTGATTGGAGCCGGCATGCGTGATGATATTGCCCGGCTCGACAAAGGCCGTGTAGCCATCTCCGCCTTCCGCCATCAGCTTGCGTGCCCAGATGCAGAATTCGTCGATGTAGAATTGGTAGTTCGTAAACAGCACGAAGTTCTGAAAATGCTGCGCGCCGGTCGCGGTGTAATGGGCAAGACGGGCAAGCGAGTAGTCGATGCGCTGAGCCGTAAAGGCGGCAAGCGGCGAAGGTTCACCTGGCGGCGGAATGTATTCGCCGTTGGCAATCTCGTCGTCCGTTGTGTTCAGGTCCGGCGTGTCAAACAGATCACGCATCGGAATGTCCATGAACGCCGCGGCGGATGCCTCGACATGGGCACCCTCACCGAACGCAAAGTGCAGTGGAATAGGCGTCGTCGATTCTGAAACGACGACCGGCACGTTATGATTTCTCATCAACAGGCCAAGCTGCTGCTTCAGATAGTGCCGAAACAGCTGCGGCCGAGTAATCGTCGTCGTGTAAATGCCGGGAGCGGTAACGTGCCCGTAGGACAGACGAGTATCGATGTGGCCGTAACTCGTCGTCTCGATGCTAACTTGTGGGTAGAAGGCACGATAGCGCGATGTAATTGGTGCGCCCTTGGCTAGCGTTGCGAAGCTCTCAACCAGGAAATGGGTGTTGCGTTCGTAGAGTTCTGTCAGCGCGTCGACTGCCTCGACGGGATCGTCAAAGGTTTGCGGCGCGAAAGGTGACGGAGACGAAATGTCGAGAGGGGAAGAGATTCGTTTGTTCATGCGGCATTATAGGGTGTTGTTCCTAACAAGCAAACGACGCGTCTAAAGGGATTGCAGAGATTTTTGGGGGCAGCGATGTGCCGCCGCAGCCAGTCAGTTGCTTGTTCTGCAGAACGGGCGGCTGGCGTCGAAGCACGTATAGTTGGCCCCGAAGTGTGACTGCGCACCGCCACCGGCATTGCGGTTGACCGCAACCGAAAAGCTGACGGCGAAGACTGCTGCAAACAGCGTGATGATGGTGAAACGTCTTGCCAAAATGAGCATATCCATGCCTTTGCCCCGGTATCGCCTTAGCGTTGAGACAGTTTTGCCACGTTGTGGCTGAACCGGTGCTGAGATCATGGTTCATCAGGCGTTCAGGAAGCCGGGCAGCTTGAAGCGCGGCTGCTGCTTATCTCTTTGGTCCCGCAAAGGAGATTTTCATGACGGCACCGATTGAGCTTTATTACTGGCCCACCCCCAACGGCTGGAAGATCAGCATCATGCTCGAGGAACTCGGCGTTCCCTACGAGGTCAAGTATATCAATATCGGCAAGGGGGAGCAGTTCACGTCGGAATTCCCGAAGATCGCCCCGAACAACCGTATGCCGGCAATTGTCGATCCGGATGGCCCCGGCGGCGAACCGATCTCGGTGTTTGAGTCCGGCGCCATCCTCCAATATCTCGGTCGCAAGTTCGGGAAGTTCTATTCGACGGACGAGCGCACACGCGTCCAGATCGAGGAATGGCTCTTTTGGCAGGTGGGTGGCTTGGGCCCCATGGCTGGACAGGCGCATCACTTCCGCGGTTATGCACCGGAGAAGATCGAATACGGCATCAACCGCTATACCAATGAAGTGAACCGCTTATACGGCGTGATGAACAAGCTGTTGGCAGAGCGCGAATATCTCGCCGGGGACTACTCGATTGCCGACATGGCTTGCATCGGCTGGGTCGTTCCATACGAGAAGCAGGGACAGGACCTCAACGAGTTTCCCAACCTCAAGCGCTGGTTCGAGACGATGATGGCGCGCCCGGCCGTGGTCCGTGGCACGGCAATCGGCAAGGAAGAGCGCGAACGCAGCAATCTTGCCGATGACAAGGAAGCGCAGAAGATCCTTTTCAAGCAGCGCGCCCGCTGACAATTGACGCAGAAAAGCGCCCGGCTTTCGGGAGCCCGGCTTTCCGGGCGCTTCCTTTTGGAAAGCCGTTTCTTACAGGCGTGTCCAGGTCTGCGATTTGCAGAGCACGTTGAGGACGCAGCCTTTCATCTTCAGTGAATTTCCGAAAATATTGCCGGATCCGCTATAGGTTTTGTCGTTGGCTGGATCGGTGATCTGGCCGGTATAGGTAACACCGCTTCCTGCGAGAATGCCGATCTTCTTGCCGGCATACTTGCCGGATTTCAGCACGATGCAGTAGCTGCCGCCGCAAGATGCAATCTGGGCCGTATCGCCCGCAGCTGTCTTCCAGTTGCCGACGATCGGTTCGTCAGCAGAAGCTGCCCCGGCGGCAAACATCAATGCGCCAGAGAGAATAAGTGTTCGGATCATTCGTTCCTCCCTAATGTCCAGGCGCGAAAATATATGACGCGAACGTAAACGTAAATGTGTTTTTCACTGCTTCAGGCGAGCGTTTTTGCAGACCGACAGCGGCGAAATCTTCCGTTCTGGGCATTTGATGCTGATTTCGTGGTGAACGGAAGGTTGATTTTCAGATCTGAATATTCCGTAAAATTGTGTCGAAAATCCTTAATCCGCAAGGGATCCGATGTTTAACAAAAATCCAATTTTACCAAGCGTTTGCACTTTGTTTGTCTCAAATTAATCATGCATTTTAGGCGTTTTTTGAAAGCGCATCGGCATAGTGGATCCATCAAACGAGCGGGGCAAACCCGCCGAACCGAAGGGTACTTAGAACCGCGATAGACGGCAGGTCTCCGGAGGTAAAACAGGGCAAGTCGATAACAGGCAAAACAGGGATAAACCGATGGCACGTTTTGAAATGCACAATGCTGAAATGGCCACCATGGGTGGCGAGAACAACGCCGACATCTTCTGCGAAATGGGTCTGATGTATGCGACCGGCCGCGGCTGCGCTGTCGATCTGGTCGCCGCTCACAAGTGGCTGAACATCGCAGCGATCAAAGGCAACGACCGCGCCGCCGAGCTTCGGGCTGACGTTGCCGCAGGCATGGACAAGATGCAGATCGTGGAAGCGCTGCGCGCTGCCCGCGAATGGATGACGATCCACTGAGAACCGTTTGCCCGCAAAGGCGCGGGCAAGATCGATAACAACCTCAAAAGGGGGCTGGCGCGGTGCTCGGACGCGCCAATGCCAGGACATCAACCGCGACCGGCAGGAACAAGGCTGGCGCGGTTCCTTGCGTTTAACCTAATGTCTTGAGTACCTGCGGCAGGGCTTCCTCGAGAAGCGCCATGTCAGCTTCCGGTCCAACGCTGACGCGGATGCAGCGGTTGAGCGGGGCAGCGCCGGGCATGCGAATGAAGACGCCGTGCTGCATCAGGCCATCGACAATGGCACGGGCATAGGTGCCGTCACGTCCGGCGTCGATCGCAACGAAATTTGTGGCGGAGGCGAGCGGAACGAGGTTGTTGGCCTTGGCGATGGCGGCGATCCGGTCGCGCGCGCCGTGGATGCTGGCCACGACCTCGGCGAGATAGGCTTGGTCCTTGAGTGCCGCCAGTGCAGCGATCGTGGCCAGTCGATTCATGCCGAAATGATTGCGGATCTTGTCGAATGCGCGCGCCGTACCTGCTGTCGAGATGACATAGCCGACCCTGGCGCCCGCCAGGCCATAGGCTTTCGAGAAGGTGCGCGTGCGCACAACATTCGGCAAGTCGATCAGCGCGCTGATGGGGGGCAGCGATCCCACCGGGCCGGTTTCGCTGTAGGCCTCGTCGAGAATGAGCATCGTGGTTTCCGGTAGCGCACGGGCAAAGGCGACGGCACTGTCGGCATCCCACCAGCTTCCCATCGGATTGTCCGGATTGGCGAAATAGACCAGCGGCGCGTTCTCGCGTTTGACGGCTGCGAGGAGGCCGTCGAGATCTTCGCGATCGCTGGCATAGGGCACGGTCACGAGCCGCCCGCCGAAGCCGGCAACGTGGAAATTGAACGTTGGATAGCCGCCGAGCGATGTCACGACGGGTGCGCCCGGCTCAATGACGAGCCGTACGATCTGGCCGAGCAGTTCGTCGATGCCGCCCCCTATCGCGATGGAGTCGATTCCGACGCCCAGATGGTTGGCAAGTGCTTCTCTGAGCTCGTAGTTTTCAGGATCGTTGTACTTCCATATCTCGCCAGCCTGGAAGCGCATGGCTGCGAGTACGGATGGGGCAGGGCCAAAGCCATTCTCGTTGGCGCCGATACGCGCCTTGACCTGAAGGCCGCGCTGACGCTCGATTGCTTCTGGGCCGACGAACGGAACGGTGGAGGGAAGGGCGTTAGCAAGCGGCGTGAAGCGCGAGAAGGCGGACATGCTGGGGCAATTTCCTGGATGCTGTGAAAATTCGGACCGACAATAGGCCCCGCTGCCGCCAAGGCAAGAAACATTATTCCCCGGTATTCACGATTTACATCCGCACGATTCCGCGGGCTTCGATCGCTTCCATGTTGCCAATCATGAAGTCGGCGCGCAAAACGCGGCGCAGCACGTCGGGCTCGATCGTATTGATGAAGCGGACGCCGATACGTTCGTTGTTGCGATAGGTTTCCGCACAACCGATCCGATAGGCAAGGCCGAGAATGTTAAGGTAGTAGTGCTTTGGCAGGCCTGCGGTGGATGACACGACAAACGTAGCGCCACCCTGCGAGATATCGACGATCTCCGCACTCCGGACGGAGATGCCGGTAAGACAGGGCCGAACCGCAACGATCCGGGCAGGGCGCCTTACGTTGAATTTTTCCCAGCGCGTCTCGTAAACCGCGGATTTCACGGTTGCAAGGTGTGTGGCACGAAGCATCGACATTCCGCGTTTCCCTGAACCAAGGTAATCCCGGTTCTCTTCAAATAAAGCCTCACACGAATGCCTTGCACAATTGTGAACGAGGAAAATACAATTTTAGCGATGCGGCCATTTCCGCCCGCTCGGCCAGCTGGGGCGAACATCTTCTCGCGTCGAGTAGCGAATGGATCGCCGGACCGTAGTTGTCGCGAATTGTCATCGAACTCTTTGTCGATTTGCACGTTTGCCTAATTGTCGGCGGCGCATAGCGCTTCAAAATTGCAAAGCGAGGAAATCACAATGGTTGATGTCAGAGTTCCGTCGAAGTCGTGGGTCGTTGTTTGCGATGGTGCCAAGGCATTGATCCTGCGGAACGCAGGCGATGCGGAATTGATGAACCTCAAGGTTGAAGAAACCCTGAGTCAGCCCAACGAACCGGACCGCGAAATAGGCGCAGACAAACCGGGTCGAACGCACGCGGCCGATGGGCAGAGTGCCAGTGCCGTTGAGCAGACGGACTGGCACGAGCAGGCCGAGGCAGAGTTCCTGAAGCTGGTAGCCGCAAAGATGGAGGTGCTGGTGCGTGAAAAAAACGCGCGTCGCATCATTTTGGTTGCGCCGCCAAAGGCGCTCGGTACGCTGCGAGCCAACCTATCGGCCGATGTTCAGGCTGCAGTTTCGGCTGAGGTGCCGAAGGATTACATTAATCTGCCGGTCGACCAAATAGAGCGGCACCTAGCTTCTTGACGCAACCTCCTACGGCCGCGGCGCACCGCCACCAGGGAACCGGCGGTTTCGCAGACAAGATGCAAGAGCAATACATCGAGGCTAAGATTCGAAATTCAGCCTTAAGACGTGATGCAGGAATTCCGGGTTGATCAGCATGTTGAAGCTGATCGTCACGAGGTCGCCCTCGCGCTTGACCACCGTCGAGCCGATCTCGTCGTGGATGCCGAGGATTTCGAGGAAGAAGTGGTTCGGGACCTCGAGGCTCGGATTGACCTCCAGCACCGCGCCGGCAAGCGTGATCGTGCGGATCAGGCAGCGGACTTGCGTTCCCGTGCTGAGGTGATGCCCAACGAAGATGATCTTTCCGGGGCGGTCGAGCGAAAACTCCCGGTAAACCTGCTCGGGCTGCTCTGTGTCGAGGTGCATCTGAAAGGCCATGGTAGCCTCCGCTTGTTGTACGCTTCGAGATTAGCGCAAGATTGCTGACAACTTCTGAATGATCTCCCTACAATCCGAAGCTTATGCCTGTGTGGAGATCAAAATGGCTCGTTATTAGACAGGGATGGGCCTCCGTGGCATCGCTTGACAGTTCGCCGCCGTTCAAGCATATCGAGCTTGGCTCGAGGCGCCTGCCGCTCGCGGACGACAAGTCCATGGTGAAGTACTCGATAGGATCAGTCGCAGCCAATTGGTGCATGCTGACTGCAGGCAATGCGAGCACCCTTGTACAGGTCGAAATGGCATGCCTTCCGAAAGGCTGAATCCGTGACCACCGCATATCCGACAATCGAAGAATTGAAATCGCAAGCCAAGCGCCTCCGCCAGGCCATGGAAGCGCGCGGCACCGCGATCTCTCATAGTGCCGCGCTGGAACTCATTGCCCAGCAGCATGGCGTGCGTGATTGGAACACGCTCTCCGCACTCGCCACCCGGCCGAACGAGGAACCAATCGCCGCCATCTCCGTAGGCTCCCTGGTGCGCGGCCGCTATTTAAACCAGCCGTTCACCGGCAAGGTCCTGGCGCTTGCCGCTCAACCGGGCGGCGGGCTCCACAAGATCACCATCCACTTCGACGAACCGGTGGATGTCGTGACCTTCGAGAGCTTCTCCGCCTTCCGGCAGCGCATCAACGCGCAGGTCGACAGCAATGGCGAATCTCCGCGCAAGACCTCGAACGGCGTCCCACATCTCGTGCTCGAGATTTAAGTGGCCACTTAGTGTGCGCAGTGTTGGTGGCAGTTGATGGAGGATTGGACCATCAACACGCTGCCGCGCTGTCAGGCTATTTGCCGATCGTGATTTCGCCTACGCCTTCAGCAGCCATTCGTGCTCTGGCTGGTTGTGGAACTTCCATACCCGCTTCGGGCCGGCCATGACGTTAAGATAGTAGAGATCATAGCCGTGGACGGTGGCGCACGGGTGGTAACCCTTCGGCACCAGCGTCACGTCGCCATTCTCCACCGCCATCGCCTCATCGAGCGACCGATCATCGGTATAGACGCGTTGGAAGGCGAAGCCCTGCGGCGGGTTCATTCGGTGGTAATAGGTCTCCTCCAGCAGGCTCTCGTTCGGCAGATTGTCCTGATCATGCTTGTGAGAAGGGTAGGAGGATGTATTGCCGTTCGGCGTGATGACCTCGACAACCAGCAGCGAATGAGCGGAGTTGTCGTCCTCGGGCATGATGTTGGTCACGAGGCGAACATTCGAGCCCTTGCCGCGCTGGAATTGCGGGTGCACGCCGGGCGGGATGAGCTTCGCCTTGTAATCGCCGCCGCCAGGCGCCGAGCAGGCGGCAAGTTCGAGATCGGTTTCCGCCGTCACCGACCAGCTTGTGCCAGCCGGAACATAGAGCGAGTGCGGCGCACCCTCGAATGGGCTCATGCGCCCGCCGACCGAACCGAAATCCTCTCCAGCGGCGGTCGCCTTGCCTTTGCCGGCCACCCAGACGAGGCAGACTTCACGGTCGCTTGCGGCGCCGGAGACGGTCTCACCCGGCTTCAGCCGATGCATGTCGAAGCCGACATAAGTCCAGCCGGCGGTGTCGGGCGTGACGTGGGTGACGCGACCGCTGTCACCCTTGGGCTTTACGAGAAGGTTCGGCATGAACGTTTGTCCTTCATTCCACATCAATGCGCTTCAACGGGCGTGTTATCCCTTCGGAAATCCTTCGGTTTCCACCGTGTAGCCAGCGGCCGTCATCACCCGCATCAATTCGGCGTGACCGATCTCCGCCATCTTCTGCGGCGGCGCCTTGCGCGGATCCTGTTCTGCCTCGACGACGAACCATCCCTCATACCCGTAACCGGCGAACCGCTTGACAATGGCGCCGAAATCAAGCGAGCCATCGCCGGGTACCGTGAAGGCGCCGAGCGCTACCGCATCGAGGAATGACTGCTTGCTGCGGTCGAGCCCGTCGACAACGGCCTTGCGGATGTCCTTGACGTGGACGTGGTTGATGCGGGCGTGGTGGTTATCGATGGCGCGCAAGACGTCGCCGCCGGCGAAAGCCAGGTGCCCGGCGTCGAGCAGAAGGGGAATGCCTTCGCCCGAATTGCGCATGAAGGCATCGAGCTCCGGCTCGGTCTCGACGACGGCCGCCATGTGGTGGTGATAGGAAAGCGGCATGCCCTGCTCGGCGCACCATTCGCCAAACTGCGTGACCTTGCGGGCATAAGCCTTCATCTCGTCGTCGGAGAGGCGCGGCTTGGTGGCAAGCGGCTTGGAGCGGTCCCCCTGAATTGAACGGCCAACCTCGCCATAGACGATGCAAGGCGCGTTGACGGCTTTGAACAGCTCGATCATCGGCGCAATGCGCTCCTTGTTGGCGGAAAGGTCCTCGTCGACAAGCGTGCCGGAGAACCAGCCGCCGCAGAGCGTCACGTCGGCGGCGCGCAGGATCGGCAGCATCTCGGCCGGATTGTTCGGAAAGCGGCGGCCCTGTTCCATGCCGGTGAAGCCGGCGCTGCGCGACTGGCGCAGGCATTCTTCCAGGGATACGTCGTCGCTGAGCTCAGGAAGATCGTCGTTCCACCAGGCGATCGGCGACATGCCAAGTTTGGCCTTCATCAATAGTCTCCTCAAAGGCATTGCTGGAAGAGCGGGACCGCTCTTCCGAAAATTAAAACAGCCGGTTAGGCGATACGCTGGTCGGCGCGCGCCTTGACGTAAGCCGCATGCGCCTTGTTGACCTGTTCACGCGGGCTGACTTCAGGGACAGCAACGTCCCACCAATAGCCCCCAGCTTCCGTCGTGATCAGCGGATCGGTGTCGATGACGAAAACCGACGTACGGTCGTTCTTTTTTGCGTCCGCGATCGCCTTCTCGAGCTCGGCGATCGATGCGACTTTCACCGCGACGGCGCCCATACTCTCGGCATGCGCCCGGAAGTCGATCTCGGGCATCACCTCGTAGTGCGCGTCCCTCAGCAGGTTGTTGAAGTTCGCGCCACCGGTCGCCATCTGCAGCCGGTTGATGCAGCCGTAGCCACGGTTGTCGAGCACGACGATGTTGAGCTTCAGGCCGAGCATGACCGACGTCGCGAGCTCGGAATTCAGCATCATGTAGGAGCCGTCGCCGACGAGGACGAAGACTTCCTTCTCGGGCTGCGCCATCTTGGCGCCAAGGCCGCCGGCGATCTCGTAGCCCATGCAGGAGAAGCCGTATTCCATGTGGTAGCTGCCGGGTGCCGTCGCCGGCCAGAGCTTATGCATCTCGCCCGGCAGACCGCCGGCGGCGCAAAGGCCGATTGCCTTTTCGAGGTCGATCGTGCGCGTAACGGCGCCGACCACCTGGGCGTCGGAGGGCAGGGCGGCATTGGTGCTCGCCATCGCCTTGGCGGCCGCCTCCACCCAGACCTTCTTTTCCCGTTCGGCCTTTTCCGCCAGCACGGTCGGTGCTTTCCAGTCGGTAAGCCCGCTCGAGACCGCCTTCAGACCTTCGCGCGCATCGGCCACCAATGTCTGGCCGTCGTGCTTTGCGGCATCGTAGGCGGCAATGTTCACGCCGAGAATTTTCAGCTTCTCGTTCTGAAACAGTGCCCAGGAGCCGGTCGTGAAATCCTGGCAGCGAGTGCCGACAGCGATGATCAGATCTGTTTCCGCTGCAATCGCATTGGCCGCCGATGTCCCTGTGACACCGACCGAGCCAAGCGCCAGCGGATGCCGCTCGTCGATCGCCGACTTTCCGGCCTGCGTGACCACGACGGGGATCCGGTGTTCCTCCGCAAATGCCGTCAGTTCCTTGGTTGCTTGGGAGTAAAGCACGCCACCGCCCGCGATGATGACCGGCTTTTCGGATTTCTTGATGAGAGCGATAGCGTTCGCCAACTCATCGGCATCCGGGCGCGGACGACGCATGGTCCAGACGCGCTCCTGGAAGAAGCTTTCGGGATAATCGAAGGCTTCCGCCTGCACGTCCTGGCACAGCGACAGCGTAACTGGGCCGCAATCGAGCGGATCAGTCAGCACCTGCATGGCACGCTTCAGCGCCGAGATGATCTGCTCGGGGCGCGTGATGCGATCGAAATAGCGGGAGACCGGGCGGAAAGCGTCGTTGGCTGAAACGGTGCCGTCGCCAAAATCCTCGATCTGCTGCAGCACCGGATCCGGTACACGGTTGGCAAAGACGTCGCCCGGCAGGAAGAGAACCGGAATGCGGTTGACGTGGGCGACACCGGCGGCCGTCACCATGTTGAGTGCACCGGGGCCGATCGAGGTCGTGCAGGCCATGAAGCGTTGGCGGAAATTCGCCTTGGCATAGGCAATCGCCGCATGGGCCATGCCCTGTTCGTTATGGGCGCGATAGGTCGGCAATTCGCCACGCACTTGGTATAGGGCCTCGCCAATGCCGGCGACGTTGCCGTGCCCGAAGATCGCCCAGACGCCGCCGAAGATCGGCACCTTCTTCCCGTCGACTACTGTCATCTGCTTCTTGAGAAAATGCGCAACGGCCTGCGCCATCGTCAATCGTACAGTCTTGCCCATGGGGCACCTCCCAAATGCTCTAATTAATGTAGGCCGCGGGTTTTCAACCAGGCCTCGGTCAATTGGCGGAAGCGTCCGGCCATATCTGCGATCGCTTCTTCATCATTCAACTTGCCGGAAAGCCAGCCGCGGGCTGCCTCGGCAAAAATCGTGCGGCCGACGGCGAATCCCTTCACGGAAGGAGCTGCCAGCGTCGCCTCGAAGCCTTTCACCAGCTCGTTGGCCGGCGCTTCAAGGCCGAGCAACACGATGCCACGGCACCAGGGGTCGTTCTTGGCGATCACGGCATCGATTTTCTTCCAGGCGGCCGTCGAAGCTTGAGGCTCGAGCTTCCACCAATCCGGTTTGATGCCGAGCGCATAGAGTTCTTCCAGCGCCGTCGAGATCGTATCATCGGTCAGCGGTCCGTTCTTGCTTGCGATGATTTCGACGAGCAATTCGCGGCCAACCTTGCGGGCGGCTTCAAAGAGCGTCCGCAGCTTTTCCTGCTGCTCGGTCTTCAGGGCTGCCGGATCGTCCGGATGGTAGAAGCACAGGCACTTGATGCAATGATCGAGAGGCCATTCCGCAAGCTGCGAGCCGATGTCCTGGCTGAACTCGAAGCGAAGCGGTTTGGAACCCGGCAATTCCACCGGGCGACCGATCCATGCGAAGTTCTTGGTTGCCGCATCGAAGAAGGCGTCGCGTCCGAAGCGCTCGTCGATCAGCATGCCGTAACCGTTGCGGCCATCCGCGACACGGGCGGCGGCTTCTACCGCAAGGCGCTTGAAGGCGACGATCTTCTTGTAATCTACGCCGAGTTCGTCGCAGACGCTGGTGAGCTGCGACCGGTGGTCGATGGCAAGCGCCATGAGAAGCGGAATGTCGCCCTTGCGCGTCGAGGCCCAGTGAATGTGATTGATCGCTTCGTCCTTGCGCAGCGCGCGATGCTTGCTGCCGTGCTTCAGAAAGTAGTCGAGCTCCGCCCAGGTCGGATATTCCGGCGAGCAGAGCAGGCGGGAGACGGCGAAGGCGCCGCAGGCGTTGGCCCAGGTGGCGCAGGTCTTCAGCGGCTTGTTCTTCAGCCAGCCGCGCAGCAGGCCTGACATGAAGGCGTCGCCGGCGCCGAGCACGTTGAACACCTCGATGGGGAAGCCTTCGCCGACGATGCCGTCTTCCAGATTGTCGCTGATCGGACCGTCATAGACGATGCAACCCATCGCACCGCGCTTGAGAACGATCGTTGCCGGCGACAGGCGGCGAATTTCCTTGAGTGCGCCAAGGACGTCGTCGGCGCCTGACGCAATCAGGATTTCCTCTTCCGTTCCGACAATCAGGTCGCAGTCTGGAAGCGTTTCCTTCATCTTGGAGGAGACACGGTCCGACTTCACATAGCGCTCAAAGCCCTCGGCATGGCCTGCGAGGCCCCAGAGATTCGGCCGATAATCAATGTCGAAGATTACCTTTCGGCCATTGGCCTTGGCGATGCGGATGGCCTTGCGCTGTGCGGCTTCCGTGTTCGGCCGGGAAAAATGCGTGCCCGACACCAGCACGGCGCGCGACGACTTGATGAAGCTTTCGTCGATATCACCTTCATCGAGCGCCATGTCGGCACAGTCCGCGCGATAGAAGATCATCGGCGATACGCCTTCGGCTTCGACGGCGAGGAGCACCAGCGCCGTCAGGCGCTCCTTGTCGGTCTTGATGCCTTTCGTCTCGACCCCTTCGCGCGCAGATTGCTCAATGATGAACCGGCCCATCTGCTCGTCGCCGACGCGGGTGATCAGGCCCGACTTGAGCCCGAGACGGGCTGTCCCGATGGCGATGTTCGCAGGGCAACCGCCGACAGACTTGGCAAAAGAACCGATATCCTCAAGGCGCGAGCCGATCTGTTGCCCATAGAGGTCGACCGAGGAACGCCCGATCGTGATCACGTCAAGCGACGGTTCTGGCTGCGAGCCCGGGTTCGGTTGTGCCATGATGTCCTCCCGCTAGATTTTTGGCTACGGCTTGACGCCTGCTGATTTGCGAGCAATGAAACATCGGTTCCGTATTGTTGTCAATTCGGAATGTTTGTTCCATTTTTCATTTAGTCGATTTTGCGTGGGCTCGCTTGCGCCGCCGCTCGGCGATCGCCACCGGAATTGCCATTGTCAGGGCCATCGAAGCAGAAAGCGAGCGGAAGCCGGCAAAGTCTGCCTCCGCCACCTCGAACCAGCAGGTGGCGCGGGCGGCGAGGGGCGAAAAGGCCGAATCGGTGATGGCAACGACAGGCACGCCACGATCCGCCAACGCTTCCGCCTGGCTGAGGCTGTCGGCGGCATAGGGAGAGAAGCTCGCTGCGATTGCTGCATCCTTCCCCGTCGCGAACTGCACCATTTCCGGATCGACGCCATTTGGCGATGCGACGATCTGGTGCCGAATGTTCAGCTTCGAGAAGGCGTAGGTCATATGCGCCGTCAGCGGATAGGAGCGTCGCTTGGCGATCAGGTAAATCGTCTCGGCAGCCGCGAGGATATCGACTGCCTTGGTAAAGGTATCCGTCTGGACGGTAGCCGCCAGCCTGTTGACCGATTGGCTCGCAGCCGAAATGAAACCGGAAAGCAGGTTGGCGTCCTCGTCCTCGCCGCTTGCCTGCTCCAGCGTCACCAGTCGCTCTTCATATGTCAGCGTTCGGTCACGCAGGCGTTCGCGAAAGATGCTCTGCAGGTCCGAAAAGCCCTCGTAGCCAAGATGATGGGCCAGACGCACCAGGGTCGACGGTTGCACGTCGGATGCCGCAGCGATGCTTGCCGTCGTGCCGAAGGCGATTTCGTCCGGGTTGCCGAGTGCGAAAGCTGCGACCTGCGCAAGCCGCTTCGGCATGTTTGCTTTCCGTTCGATGATGATGCTGCGCAGGCTCTCGAAGTCGCGAGGAACCCTGGCGGGCGTTTTGCTGTCACTGTCCATCCACGCTGTCCATTGAACGAAATAAACATTCC
This sequence comes from Rhizobium sp. 42MFCr.1, assembly GCF_000377185.1. NCBI lineage: Bacteria > Pseudomonadati > Pseudomonadota > Alphaproteobacteria > Hyphomicrobiales > Rhizobiaceae > Rhizobium > Rhizobium sp. 42MFCr.1. Next base: position 86,183 of record NZ_KB897830.1, on the reverse strand, counting down.
ATATTTATGAGCATAGATGATTTTCATTCGGGAGCCCAATTGTTTTTATTCTATTGAAATCAAAGTGTTTTGAACAGTTTTTTGAGCCGGGGCGGCAAAAGTGCGCGAGAAAGGCCGCTTGTCAAAATGATCTAAATATTCCAAAAATCCGCCCGACATCTGGAGGAGATACAATGAAAGCACTGGGAATCGGCCTGATCGGCACTGGCTATATGGGCAAGTGCCACGCACTCGCATGGAATGCGGTCAAGACCGTATTCGGCGACGTCGAACGCCCGCGCCTGGTCCATCTGGCCGAAGCCAATGCCGAGCTTGCCGAGAAGCGCGCCTCCGAGTTCGGCTTCGAAAAGGCAACCGCCGATTGGCGCAGGCTGATCGCCGATCCCGAAGTTGATGTCGTTTCCGTCACCACGCCGAACCAGTTCCACGCCGAGATGGCGATTGCCGCGCTTGAAGCGGGGAAGCACGTCTGGTGCGAAAAGCCGATGGCACCGGCTTATGCCGATGCCGAACGCATGCTGAAGACGGCAAAGGCCTCGGGCAAGATCGCCGTTCTCGGCTACAATTATATCCAGAACCCCGTCATGCGGCATATCAAGGCACTGATCGAGGAGGGGGCGATCGGTGCGGTCAATCACATCCGCGTCGAGATGGACGAGGACTTCATGGCCGATCCCGATGTCTTCTTCTATTGGAAGAGCGAGCTTTCCGCCGGCTACGGCGCGCTTGATGATTTCGCCGTGCACCCGCTGTCGCTGCTCTGGCATCTGTTCGGTCACGTTGAGGCTGTCATCACCGACATGGTAAAGCCCTACGCCAGCCGGCCGTTGAAGGAAGGCGGTCGCCGCGATGTCGAGAATCACGATGCGGCCAATGTCCTGATGCGACTTGGCGGTGGGATCTCTGCGGTGCTGATGGCAAACCGCGCCGCTTGGGGGCGGAAAGGGCGAATCGCGCTGCAGATCTTCGGCTCGAATGGCGCCATTACTTACGATCAAGAGCGCATGAACGAATTCGAACTCTATCAGGCCGAAGGGCGCGGCTCGGAGCAGGGCTTCCGCAAGATACTCGCCGGCCCGGCGCATCTCCCCTACGATCGCTTCATCCCGGCGCCTGGCCACGGGCTCGGCTTCAACGATCTGAAAATCATCGAATGCCGCGAACTGATCCGGGCAATTTCCGGTGAGCCGTCGTCGATCGTGACATTCGAAGACGGTCTTAGGATAGAGAAGTCCGTTCACGCCATGGCACAGTCATTCCACGAGCGCCGCTGGATCGAGATCGATTGAGGTCTGTCCGCTTCCGGTTGACGGCGCTGGAGGCAGGGGATACCCCTTTTCTGGAACACGCGGCTGCATGCTGGGAGTGAAAACGTGACGGACAGACTGGTGATCATCGGCGCGGGGCAGGCGGGCTTTGCATTGGCCGCGAAACTGCGTGCGCTCAAGGATATGCGCCCAATCACCATCATCGGTGCGGAAGACGCGCTGCCCTACCAGCGGCCGCCACTCACGAAGAAGTACCTGCTTGGCGAGATGACCTTCGATCGACTGCTGTTCCGGCCGGAACACTGGTACCCCGACAACAATGTCGAGATCAGGCTTTCCACCTGGGCGGAGCAGATCGTGCGTGACAAGAAGCAGGTCCTGCTACAGGATGGTTCAGCGCTCGACTACGGCACGCTGGCGTTGACGACCGGCTCCACGCCGCGCGCACTGCCTGCGTCGATCGGCGGGAATCTCGAGGGCGTTTATGTGGCGCGTGACAAACGTGACGCTGATCTGCTTGCTGATGAAATGCGGCCCGGTCGCCGAGTCCTCATTATTGGTGGTGGCTATATCGGACTTGAGGCAGCTGCTGTCGCCCGTCACCGCGGTCTCGAGGTTACCGTGATCGAGATGGCTGACCGAATCCTGCAGCGTGTCGCTGCCAGGGAGACGGCCGACATCATGCGGGTGATTCATGAGACACATGACGTTGTCATCCGGGAGAAGACCGGGCTCAAGCATCTTGTCGGCCATGAAGGCAGGGTTGTCGCTGCCGAACTCTCCGACGGATCCACGATCGAGGTCGATTTCGTCATTGTCGGCATCGGCGTCGTCCCGAACGATCAACTCGCCAAGGAGGCGGGTCTCGAGGTCGCCAACGGAATCATCGTGGATGAATTCGCCCGCACGTCCGATCCGTCGATTTTTGCCGCGGGTGACTGTGCGGCCCTGCCGTGGCACGGCGGACGCATCCGTCTCGAATCGGTGCAGAACGCCGTCGACCAGGCAGAAGCCGTCGCCGCCATCATCGCCGGCGGCAACGAAGCATACGATCCCAAGCCTTGGTTCTGGTCGGATCAGTATGACGTGAAGCTGCAGATCGCCGGCTTCAACATGGGCTATGACGATACAGTCCTGCGTCCAGGCTCGCGCGACGGCGCCCACTCGATCTGGTATTTCAAGAATGGGGCGTTCATCGCCGTGGATGCCATCAATGACGCCAGGGCCTACGTCAGCGGCAAGAAGATGCTGGAATCCGGGATCAATCCCGACAGGGCGATCATTGCGGACGCATCTACCGATCTCAAGCAACTGCTGAGCTGAGGCCGGCGGCCTCGGCATCAGGTGAAAAAGCCGAAAAAGCGCTTGCGTCACCTGTCGAATGACTCTATCAGGCTCCCACCGGAGAGGTGGCCGAGTGGTCGAAGGCGCTCCCCTGCTAAGGGAGTATACGTCAAAAGCGTATCGAGGGTTCGAATCCCTTCCTCTCCGCCACCATGATCATCGCACAAACTGTTTCGACGAATGACCGCTCTTCGAGTGCGTCGTCTTTCGGTGCGCTGTCCACGACCTCCGCGTTTGGCGTCCCGAATCTCGCGTCAGCAGAATCGAACCGAGAATCATCCTTCGTCAACAAAGCTGATTCTGCTGCGATAGCACATGAGGCCGAGGGCAGGCGCCAACACGCTGTCTCCCTCATCTCCTGTAAAAGACGCGAATCCGGCAGGAAACTGGTTCCAATGTGGCACAATCCACAGCCGCACACCCCAGCTCAGCGGCGGCAAACTCCCGCAAAATCAGGGGTTTCTTAATAAAGTATAAAGAAACGAGAGGGGCGGATGCCGCATTTGTGACCTTTCAGCAACAGCGTATGCGGAAGGCTGTCGCAAACACCCCAAACGGGCAAGTTGGTGATTGCGTGACAGTCCCGGTCTTGTATTTTCAACCTCGGAAGCAAGGGCGGTTGATCGTCCGACTTCTTGAAACATGGGGATGGGGCAGGGAACGCTGCTCTAACGGCGAAAAACCCAGACCCGATCGAAACTTTGAATTGGAGGTCAATATGAACATCAAGAGCCTTCTTCTCGGCTCCGCTGCTGCTCTCGCAGTAGTTTCCGGTGCTCAGGCTGCTGACGCTATCGTTGCTGCTGAGCCGGAACCGGTTGAATACGTCCGCGTCTGCGACGCTTACGGCACCGGCTACTTCTACATCCCGGGCACGGAAACCTGCCTGAAGATCGAAGGTTACATCCGTTTCCAGGTTAACGTAGGCAAGGACGTATCGAACGACGGCCCGATCGGCGCTCTGGAAGGCACGTCCGACTGGGACGCATTTACCCGCGGTCAGGTTCAGTTCACGGCCAAGAGCGACACCGAGTATGGTCCGCTCACCGGCGTGATCGTTCTGCAGCACAATGCTGATGCCGCCAACGCTGGTTACCAGAACTCGATCCTCGACTCGGCTTACATCGACATCGCTGGCATCCGCGCCGGTCTGTTCTACAGCTGGTGGGATGACGGCCTCTCGGGCGAAACGGACGTTCTCGCAAGCCACGAAACGCTGCACAACTCCCTCCGTTACCAGTATGAGTCTGGCGACTTCTACGCCGGTATCTCGGTTGACGAGCTGGAAGACGGTCACTTTAACTCCGACGAAAACCCGAACAACGTTGGCGTTGCTCTCGGCCTCGGCGGCAAGGCTGGCGCGTTTACCTACCAGGTTATCGGTGGCTATGACACCGACAACGAAGAAGGTGCGATCCGTGCCATGGGTACGGTTGCCGTTGGTCCGGGCACGCTCGGCCTCGCAGCTGTCTGGGCGTCTGGCGGCAACTCCTACTACGACGCTTCCGAGTGGACGATCGCAGCTGAGTACGCCATCCAGGCTACTGACAAGCTGAAGATCACCCCCGGTGCTCAGTACTTCTTCAACTATGGCATTGACGCTGACAGCGACAATGACTTCACCAACGACGACGCCTGGAAGGTTGGTGTGACGGTTGATTACCAGATCACTGACAACTTCTACGCCAAGGCTTCGGTCCAGTACCTCGATGGCGATGGCATCGACGACCAGACGCAGGGTTACTTCCGTCTGCAGCGTGCATTCTAAACTGATCTGACTTTGGTCAATCAGGAGAGCCCGGCTTTCGAGCCGGGCTTTTTGTTGTGGGGCACTGCACGCGACGTGCGTGAAGGAGTCCTACGCCTCCGCAACGAACCGTCTGATACCCGGGATCACCGGCTGCACATGCAGCAGCGGTGCGTGTCCCTGGCCAGGCGCCTCCAGAATTACGATGGCCGGACTCCGCGCGCGCATCTCGGCAAGCGTCTTGTCGGAGATCAGATCGGAGTTGTCGCCCTTGACGACCATGAGAGGTATCGTTGCGAGCCTGTCGTAATAGTGCCAGAGATCAGGCAGCGGCTGATCGAAGTCGATCATCTGTAAGTGAGCGGCAATGGCCGGATCGAAGTCCGCGATCGGCTTCCCGTCGAGTTCCCGATAGATGGCCGCTGCCATCTCCTGCCAGTCGCGCTCCTCAAGGGCGGTGAAGGAGGAGCCATGGCAGGCCTTGAGGAATGCGACTGCTTCCGGCCAGTTGCGCGGCGGCGCGGCAGAATTGAGATAGTCGCGGATGCGCTTGAGGCCGCTGGGTTCAATCTCCGGTCCGATGTCGTTGAGAATGACGGCGGCGATCAGATCCGGCCCCATCTCAGCCAGCAGATGAAGAATCAGCCCGCCCCGCGAGGTGCCGATGAAGATGGCGCGTTCAATGGCGAAATGCCGGCAGGCCGAAATGACATCCCGCGTCTCGACGCCGAGATTGTAGTTCGCCTTGTTGGCATCCCAATCGGACAGGCCGCGCCCGCGATAGTCGAGCGTGATGACGCGTCTCGGCATCGCTCGATCGGTCGACAGGAGCAGCGCCAGTTGGTGAAAGTCACGCGAGTTCCGGGTCAATCCCGGCAAACAGATGATCGGCAGCCGCTCAGTGATGTCAGGGCCACCGTAGTCTCGCGCATGGAGCGTGAGTCCGTCATCGCTCTGATAGGTTGTCGCTCGGAACCCGTCGTCTCTTGCCTCGTCCACGCTTGGTCGTCCCCCGTTGCATGGGAACAGATTAGCGAGGCCAGCAATGTTCGCCAATGGTGATCAGGAGGAGCGGCCGTAGGTCAGGTCACGAACGATGTCGCTCGGCTGACCCAACCTTGCCTTGTACACTTCGAAGTTCTCAATCACCCGCTGAACATAGTTGCGCGTCTCGGGAAAGGGGATGCGCTCAATCCAGTCGACGATGGCGTCGATCGATTGGCCGCGCGGGTCGCCATAGCGGCCGATCCATTCGGGCACCCGCTTGGGACCGGCATTATAGGCAATGAAGGTCATGATGTAGGAGCCGCCAAAGGCGTCGATCTGTTCGCCGAGATAATGCGCCCCAAGGGTCGCGTTATAGCCGGCGTCGGCGGTCAGTCGCTCCTTCGAATAGGCGATGTTGTGACGCTTGGCGACGGCCTTTGCCGTGCCCGGCAATATCTGCAGCAATCCGCGAGCATCGGCTGCCGAAACGGCCGCGGGATTGAAGGCGCTCTCTTGCCGGGCAATCGCGTAGGCGAGGGCCTTCCCGGAGCCGGAGATGTTGGCGTTCGTCGGAATGACGCCGAGTGGGAAGGCCAGCGCCGCGACATCCACGCCGTGGGAGTAAGCAATCTTCCCGATCTGCAGCGACAGATGGTGGTCGCCGGACCGTTCGGCCTGCGCGCTCAGAACCGCAAGTTCTCCAGGGCTTTGCAGTTGCTCGGCGAGCGCGAGGTAGAGGCTATTGGCCCGCCAGCCATGCCCGGCCGCGTCGAGACGGGCGATGGCCTGCACGGCCTCACGCGCCAGATAGCGCTGGCGATCCGCAGCAGTCGGAGACGGGTACGCCACGTTCAGTGTCTTGCTGCCGAGCTTGTCGCCGGCGAGCTGCCCATAGAAGGTGGTCGGATAGCTTGCGGCCTTGGCGTAAGATTCCGAGGCCTTGCCAGGCCCACCCGCCTCGGCGGATCGACCCATCCAGTACCAGGCGCGCGATACGGATATCGGCCCATTGGAGAAATCGAGAATCTTCCGGAAATGGGCCTGTGCCGCCGCAGGATCCTGCAGCCCGCGCAGCGCGTACCAGCCTGCGTGGAATTCGGCCTCGACGATGTCGGTCGGCGTCGTCGCAGCATAATTGGCAACGATTCCGTAGGCCGCCTTGAATTCCCCTTGATCGACGAGGCCGCGGCTCACGATCCGCTGCTCGTTCCACCACTCGCCGGCATTGACCAGTTCATCCCGATTGCGTGGGGCCTGCCGCAGCAACTTGGCGGCTTCCGTATACTTGTCCTGTTTTCGCAGATGCTCGATGCGCGCAAAGAGGTAACCGGCATCGCCTTTCCACTGGCCATCGACCGCGGCAAGAAGCGCACCGGCGTTGGGTGCCTTGCTCATCACAGCGGCCCATGCCTTGTAGAGGGATTGGGCCTGACCCATGTCGCCAAAGCGCTTGGCCTGCTCAGTGCGATTGCGGTACATCAGGTAGTCCATTCGCGCCTTGTGATCGGCCGAGGTCAGCAAGCCGGAGAACTCAGCCAAAATCTTGTCTTCGGTCGGTTTGTCCAGCATCTCGCCGCGCCAGACCTTGCGAATGGTCTTCGCCGCCTGGCTCTGTTTACCCGTCGCGACAAGCGCACGCGAAAGGATCATCGCGCCCGGCGTGGTCTCCGGCGCGGTCTGGCCGAAGGCCGCCAGGACAGCGGTCGGGTTAGGGTTTTCATCGTAAAGTGCCCGCTCCGAATAAGCCCGCAGCTTTGCGAGCCCGGGCCATCCCTGCAACTCCTGCGCCGCAGCCGCGATCTCTGTCGAGGGAATCCCCTTCTGCCCCGAGACCGCAATCGCCCAGGTCAGGATATGCCGGTCAAGCGTCCCACGTCCCATGCCGTCGCGAATGGATAGCGCTTGCAGGGGATTGTTGTCCGAAAGCGCGTCCAGGCCGGATTTCAAATCACTGTTAACGGGTGCAATTGCCTGGCCGCGCGGAATTGAGCCGGTAACGATCGATTCCGGTATTGTCGTCTGGGGGACGAAACCAATCGGCTTCACGTCCGGAACGGGCGCGCCCTCATTCGGAAGCGACGACGCGGCGCTGCTCCACGCGGCGACGGTAAAGCCGAGGGCGGACACGATCAGGACTGCTCTCTTCATGGGACACTCACAACGAAAACACGCCCGACCATTTGGCGGGAGCCATCTTAACGAAAGCTTACTAACGTCAGTAAACTTCGTTCACATTTGCTATCGGAATTTGCCCTAAACCGATCCATGCGCGCTTGTCGCGGCGATTTCACCGCACTATGGTGCCCCACCAATATTCAAGGAATGCGGCCGAAGCGTGGATTTGGCCATGAGGAGTTCTGCATGTTCCAGGGATCCATTCCCGCTCTCGTCACTCCCTTCACCGATGCCGGCCTAGTGGATGAAGCTTCGTTCGCGAACCACGTCGACTGGCAGATCAAGGAAGGCAGCAGCGGTCTCGTTCCGGTTGGGACGACCGGCGAATCTCCGACGCTGTCGCATGCCGAGCATAAGCGGGTTGTGGAACTCTGTATTGAAGCCGCAGCCAAGCGCGTGCCTGTCATGGCCGGCGCCGGCTCGAACAACACGCGTGAAGCAATCGAACTTGCTCAGCACGCCGAGAGGGCCGGGGCAGATGCGGTCCTCGTGGTCACGCCCTATTACAACAAGCCCACACAGAAGGGGCTGGTCGCGCATTTCTCCGCGATCGCCGAGGCAGTGAAGCTGCCGATCTACATCTACAACATCCCGGGTCGCTCCGTTATCGACATGGCGCCGGAGACGATGGGTGCGCTTGCCAAGGCGCACTCGAATATCGTCGGCGTCAAGGATGCGACGGGCAAGATCGAGCGCGTGTCCGAGCAGCGTCTTACCTGCGGCAAGGAATTCAAGCAGTTGTCGGGTGAAGATGCCACGGCACTCGGGTTTAATGCCCACGGTGGCGTCGGGTGCATCTCGGTGACCGCCAACGTGGCGGCGCGCCTTTGCGCCGAGTTCCAGGCTGCGACGCTTGCAGGTGATTATGCGAAGGCGCTGGAATATCAGGACCGCTTGATGCCGCTACACAAGGCCATCTTCATGGAGCCCGGCCTCTGCGGAGCGAAGTATGGCTTGTCGAAGCTTGGGCGGATGAGCCGCAACGTGCGTTCGCCGCTGATTTCGACACTGGAACCTGCGACGGAAGCGGCGATTGACGCAGCCATGCGCCATGCCGGCCTGCTGAACTGAGGCAAGCCATTCGGCCCGCCTTCACAGGCGGTCGATGTTCCCCTACATAGGGGAGAAGAGAGAAGGGCGCGGTCGTCGCGCCCCTAAGCATTTGGAATGTGTCATGGCCCCCAAAGGCAGCGAGCGCGTGATCAAGAAGATCGTGGCGGAAAACCGCAAGGCGCGCTTCAACTACGAGATCATCGATACCTACGAAGCTGGGCTCGTGCTCAAGGGCACCGAGGTCAAGTCGTTGCGCGAGGGCAAGGCCAATATCGCAGAATCCTATGCCTCGGATGAGGATGGTGAGATCTGGCTGATCAATTCCTATCTGCCGGAATATCTGCAGGCGAACCGTTTCAATCATGAGCCGCGCCGCCGCCGCAAGCTCCTGCTTTCCGGCCGCGAGATCAACCGTCTGCGAGCGGGGATCAATCGCGAAGGCATGACCCTGATACCGCTGAAGATCTATTTCAACGATCGCGGCCGCGCCAAAATGGAACTGGCGCTCGCCAAGGGCAAGAAGCTGCACGACAAGCGCGAATCCGAGAAGGAACGCGATTGGAACCGGCAGAAGAGCCGTCTTCTCAAGGATAACGGCTAGTCAAAGGCATAGCCGGCGGTGAATTGCTGGCTTCAAGCTTCCAGATCGGTTGGCGTTGCCGTTTCGGTTGGCCGCGGTGGTCGCTCTGAAGGATCACGCCCGATTTCGCTCTTCAGCGATAGAAGGTCGATGAAGTGATCTGCCTGGCGACGCAGATCGTCGGCAATCATTGGAGGTTGTGTCGCCATCGTTGAGATGACCGAGACCTTTCGGCCCCGCCGCTGCAGCGCCTCGACGAGCGTCGTGAAATCTCCGTCGCCGGAGAAGATGACGAGATGATCGACGGTTTCCGACTGCTCCATGGCATCGATCGCAAGCTCGATATCCATGTTGCCCTTGATCTTGCGGCGACCCATCGAATCCGTGAATTCCTTTGCCGGCTTCGTCACGACCTTGTAGCCGTTGTAATCCAGCCAGTCGATCAGCGGGCGAATGGAGGAGTATTCCTGGTCCTCGATGAGGGCCGTATAGTAGTAGGCGCGCAGGAGATAGCCACGTTTCTGGAACGCCTTCAACAGCTTGCGGTAGTCGATATCGAAACCCAAACTTTTGGACGCAGCGTAGAGATTGGCGCCATCGATAAAAAGAGCAATTTTTTCGCGTGGATCAAACATCCCGTACCAATCCAATGTGAGCAATCGTCGTGCTTCCGTCAAAAACCCAACAAAACAATGAGTTATGAGGTCGCCTGGAACAAATCGTACTTTATGAACTTTTCATATAAGAAAGATTTAGGGCACGATTCGTGATATTCCAAGCAACTTCTGGTCGAAATCCGCTTTAGTTCCAAAATTCGTCACATTCGCCCGCAGAGGCGTCGTGCAATGAAAACTTGAATTTGCCCGGTTTTAATTGTATCGGGCGTGTTAATCCCGAGATCACGACGTAAAGGACAGGCAATGGCCCGTGTCACCGTAGAAGACTGCATTGATAAAGTTGAGAACCGCTTCGAGCTGGTTCTGCTTGCCAGCCACCGTGCCCGGCTGATTTCCCAGGGCGCCTCGATCACGATCGATCGCGACAACGACAAGAACCCGGTCGTGGCGTTGCGCGAGATCGCGGACGAGATGCTCTCGCCGGACGATCTCAAGGAAGACCTGATCCACTCGCTGCAGAAGCATGTCGAAATCGACGAGCCCGAGCCCGATCCGGCGAGCCTCATCGCAGCCGGCGGCGTCGCTGCGGCCGACAGCGAAGAGCAGGAAGACCTGCCGGAAACGATCACCTTCGACCAGATGTCGGAAGAGGAGCTTTTGGCTGGCATCGAAGGCCTGGTGCCACCGGAAAAGAGCGACGATTACTAATCGTCAACCTTGCACGATTATAGCTTCGGCATATTATCGCATATCATGTGCGCCAATCCGTGATTGGCGCGCTTTTCGTTTGTAATGGAGTGGTTTCGGGATGATGCGGCAGTACGAGCTCGTGGAGCGGGTTCAGAAATATAAGCCCGACGCCAACGAAGCCCTGCTGAACAAAGCCTATGTCTATGCAATGCAAAAGCATGGGCAACAGAAGCGTGCCAGCGGCGATCCCTATATCTCGCATCCGCTGGAAGTCGCCGCCATTCTGACGGACATGCATCTCGATGAGTCGACGATCGCCGTCGCGCTGCTTCACGACACCATTGAGGACACGACGGCCACCCGCGCCGAAATCGATGAGCTCTTTGGCGAGGATATTGGTCGGCTGGTCGAAGGGCTGACGAAGATCAAGAAGCTCGACCTCGTCACCAAGAAGGCGAAACAGGCGGAAAACCTGCGCAAGCTGCTGCTTGCCATCTCCGACGACGTACGCGTGCTGCTCGTCAAGCTGGCAGATCGCCTGCACAACATGCGCACCCTCGACCACATGTCGCCGGAAAAGCGCGCGCGCATTTCCGAGGAGACGATGGACATCTATGCGCCGCTGGCCGGGCGCATGGGTATGCAGGACATGCGCGAGGAGCTGGAAGACCTTTCCTTCCGCCACATCAATCCCGAAGCCTATGAGACCGTAACCAGGCGGCTCGAGGAGCTTTCCAAGCGCAACGAGGGTCTGGTCAAGAAGATCGAGACCGAATTGGGCGATCTGCTGGTTACGAACGGGCTGACGGGCGCCATCGTCAAGGGACGCCAGAAAAAGCCTTACTCCGTGTTCCGCAAGATGCAGTCGAAGTCGCTGTCCTTCGAACAGCTCTCTGACGTCTACGGTTTCCGTATCATCGTTGAAGATATCTCGGCCTGCTATAGGGCTCTCGGCATCGTCCACACCCGCTGGCGCGTGGTTCCCGGGCGCTTCAAGGACTATATCTCGACGCCGAAGCAGAACGACTACCGTTCGCTGCACACGACGATCGTCGGCCCATCCAGGCAGCGTATCGAGCTGCAGATCCGCACCAAGCGCATGCACGAGATCGCGGAATTCGGTATTGCCGCCCATACGCTCTACAAGGACGGGGCTTCGACGTCCGACAACGATATCCTCTCGCGCGAGTCCAACGCCTACTCATGGCTGCGGCACACGATCGAGGCGCTGGCGGAAGGGGACAGTCCTGAAGAATTCCTGGAGCACACGAAGCTTGAGTTGTTCCAGGATCAGGTCTTCTGCTTCACGCCGAAGGGCAAGCTGATCGCGCTGCCGCGGGGTGCGACGCCGATCGACTTTGCCTATGCCGTTCACACCAATATCGGCGACACGACCGTGGGCGCCAAGATCAACGGGCGCATCATGCCTCTCGTGACACGACTGGCGAATGGCGACGAGGTCGAGATCATTCGCTCCGGCGTGCAGGTGCCGCCTGCTGCCTGGGAAGAGATCGTGGTAACGGGCAAGGCGCGTGCGGCGATCCGCCGGGCCACTCGACTTGCAATCCGCAAACAATATGCCGGTCTCGGCCATCGCATCCTGGAGCGCACCTTCGAGCGAGCCGGCAAGATCTTCTCCCGTGAAGCGATGAAGCCCGCGCTCCATCGCCTTGGCCAGAAGGATGTGGAAGACGCCATCGCTGCGGTCGGTCGCGGTGAAATGTCGTCGCTCGACGTATTGCGCGCCGTCTATCCGGATCATCTCGAAGAACGCGTGACGGCCAAGCCGAGCGGTGACGACGGTTGGTTCAACGTTCGCAGCGCCTCCGGCATGATCTTCAAGATCCCGGGCAAGCCGAAGTCCGGCATCGATGGTGCAGATCTCAGTGCTCTGGAAATGGACACGGTGCCGATCCGCGGCATTTCGAGCAATGTTGATGTGCAGTTTGCGCCGACGGGCGCCGTACCCGGTGACCGCATCGTCGGGATCATGAATACGACGGAAAAAGGCAACGGCATTACGATCTATCCGATCCAGTCACCGACGCTGCAACGTTTCGACGATCAGCCGGACCGCTGGATTGATGTTCGCTGGGATCTCGACGAGGCCAACAAGTCGCGTTTCATGGCGCGCATCATGGTCAATGCGTTGAATGAGCCCGGTACGTTGGCAAAGCTTGCCCAGACCGTTGCCGGCGTCGACGTCAATATTCGGGTGTTCAATACGGTGCGCGTCGCAACCGACTTCACCGAAATGACGCTCGACGTCGAAGTGTGGGACCTTCGGCAGTTGAACCAGCTGCTTGCCCAGCTGAAGGACCTCGAATGCGTCGCGACGGTTCGCCGGCTTTACGAGTAAGTCGGCAACCGCCACTTGGCATTTGCACATTTTGTGATCGCTTCATGACGGAAAACGCACTGATATAAGGCTAGGTATGCGTCAATTGCATGGCTGTGCCCTTGTTAGAGCGTTGGTAATTGCTGCTGCGAGCGCCTATATTCCAGTCCTCAGGAAACGAACAGAAGATGAGGCAAAGAAATGTTTAAACCGATCAAGAAGATTGCCCGCGCATTGCGCGCTCCGACCGCTGAAGAACGCGAAATGGACTATCTGAACGGCTCGTTTGACCGTATCGATCTTGAATATCGTCAGCGTCAGGTTGACCGCGGTATGTTTCGCACCCGTTAATATCGGTTCTATACTTGAAGAATGAAAGGGGCGTATTGCATATCGCGCCCCTGGTGAGTGCTCAGTCTGCAGTGATCAAATAATGACTGAGATAGTTTGACGCTCTTGTAACGCTGGTGCGAGTTGCACTACATACGCGCCATGCTGTTCAGACGTCGAAAACCTGCCGGATTTCGTGAAAAGATGCGCGAGTTGTTGTGGCCTCGCAAGGGATTCTTGCGGCCGCTCCGCTATCTCACGATGCGTGTTCTGCGCTTGACGGCGTCGCCGCACGCCGTCGCCATGGGCGTAGCCGCAGGGATCTTCGTGTCCTGGACGCCCTTTATCGGCGTTCATTTTATCATGGCCTTCGTACTCAGCTATCTATTCGCGGGCAATATGGTCGCCGCTGCTCTTGGCTGTGCGGCCTTCGGCAATCCGCTGACCTATCCGTTCATCTGGGGCGCGACCTGGGAGATCGGTCACCTGCTGCTTGCGCGTCAGGATACGATGCAAGGGCATTCGATCGACCTTGGGGCGCTGTTTCATGAGCTGCATTTCAGCGAACTCTGGCAACCGGTGCTCGAACCGATGCTTGTCGGCTCCATCCCGCCGGCGCTCTTGACCTCCGTCATCGTTTATTTCGGAACCTTTTATGCCGTGAAGGGCTTTCAGACGCGCCGCCGCGAACGCCTTATGACGCGTGCCCGCGTGCGGCTGTCCAATCCAGTGCAGGAAACCGTATGATCATCGGTATCGGCAGCGATCTCATTGATATCAGGCGCGTCGAGAAATCCCTCGAACGCTTCGGCGAGCGCTTCACCAATCGCTGCTTCACCGAGATTGAGCGGGCAAAGTCCGATCGGCGCGCCAATCGCGCCGCCTCCTATGCCAAGCGTTTCGCCGCCAAGGAAGCCTGCTCCAAGGCTCTCGGGACGGGCATGGCGCAAGGTGTGTTCTGGAAGGATCTCGGCGTTGTGAACCTGCCGAGCGGCAAGCCGACGATGCGGCTGACGGGCGGCGCGGCCGATGTGCTGAAGTCGCTGCTGCCGGCTGGCCACAAGGCTGCCATTCATTTGACGATAACGGATGATTATCCCTTGGCGCAAGCGTTCGTCATCATTGAGGCCCTGCCGGAAGATGTCTGAGCAGCGACGTAGAGTCGCTTTTAATGTTGGCGCCATTGCCGCAATCGGTCGAAGCCGCTAGAGAGAAGCAAACAAGAGTTGCGCCCTGGCGGTGCATTGAAGGAACAAGACTGCGTGTCCGAAAAAGTCGAAACCAAGCCGAACGCCCTATGGGAAAACATCAAGGTCATCGCCCAGGCGCTGATTTTGGCGATGGTTATCCGAACGGTGCTTTTTCAGCCGTTCACCATTCCGTCCGGCTCCATGATGCCGACACTGCTTGTCGGTGACTACATCTTCGTCAACAAGTTTGCCTACGGCTATTCGAGGTTCTCGCTGCCGTTCTCGCCGAACCTCTTCAGCGGTCGCATTTTCGAGAGCGAGCCGAAGCGCGGTGACATCGTTGTCTTCCGGTTCCCGCCGAATCCCGACGTTGATTACATCAAGCGGCTGGTTGGTCTTCCCGGTGATCGCATTCAGGTCAAGGAAGGCGTCCTCTACGTGAACGGCACGGCGGTTCCGAGGGTGCCGAATGGCACGTTCAATTCCGACTACGCGCAGGATCCGGGCCAGGATGTGCCGGTGTATCGCGAGACGCTGGATAACGGCGTCAGCTTTGACACGCTGGATCAGTCCCCGGTTTCGCGTGGCGACAACACCCGCGAGTTTATCGTTCCGGAAGGCCATTACTTCATGATGGGCGATAATCGCGATAATTCGCTCGACAGCCGCTTCGACGTTGGCTTTGTGCCTGCGGAAAATCTGGTCGGTCGCGCCAGCGTCATCTTCTTCTCGCTCGGCAACGACACCTCGTTCCGCGAGATCTGGAAGTGGCCGACGAACATGCGGTGGGATCGTCTGTTCAAGGGCGTTGAATGAGCAAGTCACAGACGCTTTCGGCGGCGGATCGAACACGGCTTGAAGCCCTGATCGGTCACGAGTTCGCCGAAAAGGAGCGGCTGGATCGGGCACTGACGCATGCAAGTGCCCGCACGCAGAAGGGCGGCAACTACGAGAGGCTGGAGTTCCTCGGTGACCGAGTCCTCGGCCTCTGCGTTGCCGAACTGCTCTTCCGGACGTTCGGTACGGCGACCGAGGGCGAACTTTCGGTGCGCCTCAATCAGCTCGTCAGTGCCGACACCTGTGCTGAGGTCGCTGATGAACTCGGCCTGCATCTCTTCATCCGGACTGGCGCCGACGTCAAGAAGCTGACCGGCAAGCGTATGATGAACGTGCGAGCCGACGTCGTCGAAAGCCTTATTGCGGCGATCTACCTCGATGGCGGCCTGGAGGTCGCCCGGTGTTTCATCCTGAAGTTCTGGGAAAAGCGGGCAGCGCGCGCCGACGGCGCGCGGCGCGACGCGAAGACCGAATTGCAGGAGTGGTCGCACGCCAAATTCGGCATCACGCCGATCTACCGGGTTGAAGAACGCACCGGACCGGATCATGATCCGCGTTTCACGGTGACGGTAGAGGTCACAGGTGTTAAGCCCGAAACGGGCATCGAACGCTCAAAGCGGGCCGCGGAACAGGTCGCAGCCACGCGAATGCTGGAACGCGAAGGCATTTGGCAGAAGTCCTCTGCCGGAAACTGACGGGACAAATGACGGAAGAACACGATATGGCGGACGACGCCCCTGAAACTGCGGGTGCCACACGGTCAGGCTTTGTCGCGTTGATTGGAGCGACCAACGCCGGCAAGTCCACGCTGGTCAATCGCCTCGTCGGCGCCAAG
Organism: Rhizobium sp. 42MFCr.1; assembly: GCF_000377185.1. Lineage (NCBI taxonomy): Bacteria > Pseudomonadati > Pseudomonadota > Alphaproteobacteria > Hyphomicrobiales > Rhizobiaceae > Rhizobium > Rhizobium sp. 42MFCr.1. The sequence goes on along the minus strand of NZ_KB897830.1, from coordinate 70,192 downwards.
GTTTCGATTGTCAGCCATAAGGTGCAGACGACGCGTGCCATCGTGCGCGGCATCGCGATTCACAACAATGCGCAGGTCGTGTTCATGGATACGCCCGGCATTTTCAAGCCGCGTCGGCGGCTCGACCGCGCGATGGTGACATCAGCCTGGGGCGGCGCAAAGGATGCTGACCTGATCATGCTGCTGATCGACAGCGAACGTGGTCTGCGCGGCGATGCGGAAGCCATTCTTGAGGGCCTCAAGGAGGTGCATCAGCCAAAGATTCTCGTCTTGAACAAGATCGATCGGGTCAAACGCGAAGATCTGCTGGCGCTTGCGGCGGCGGCCAACCAGAAGATCGACTTCACGCATACCTTCATGATCTCGGCCGAGAACGGCTCCGGCTGTGACGACGTCATGGATTATCTGGCAAAGACGCTGCCAGAAGGCCCCTGGTACTATCCCGAAGACCAGATCTCCGACCTTCCGATGCGCCAGCTGGCTGCGGAGATCACCCGCGAGAAGCTGTTCCTGCGTCTGCATCAGGAGCTTCCATATTCGTCGCATGTCGAGACGGAAAAGTGGGAAGAACGCAAGGACGGCTCGGTTCGAATCGAGCAGGTAATCTACGTCGAACGGGATAGCCAGAAGAAGATCGCGCTCGGCAAGGGTGGCGAAACGATCAAGGCGATTTCGTCGGCGTCCCGACGAGAGCTCTCCGAAATCCTCGAGCAGCCGGTTCATCTCTTCCTGTTCGTGAAGGTTCGTGAAAATTGGGGCGATGACCCCGAGCGCTTCCGCGAAATGGGTCTGGATTTTCCGACGTAAGTTGACGGCTTCTACCGCGTTGTTTCTGCGTTAAAAATTCCCGCGCGGGTGGAACAACCCTTGCCATTTGCGTGTTCTCGTAGGAAGCGCCGCCAATTCCGGCAGCGTCCTTCATTCGAGCACAAGGGCCTGTATGCCGACCGCGCGTCCCACCCACTCGTTCAAAACGCCCTGCGAGCACTGTCCGCTGCGTGCCAACCGGGTCTTCCGGGAGTTCACCGCCGATGAACTCGACTTCGTTTCGAAATTCAAGAGAGGCGAGCTGGCCGCGGATGCTGGTGCCACGATCATAGTCGAGGGTGCGCACAGCGCTCACCTGTTCACCGTCCTTTCCGGCTGGGGTTTTCGCTACAAGACGCTGGAGGACGGACGCCGGCAAATCCTGAACTACGTGATGCCGGGTGATCTGATCGGTCTTCAGGGAACGATTATGGGGGAGATGCAGCACTCCGTCGAGGCGTTGTCGCCTGTATCGCTTTGCGTTTTCGAGCGCGACAAGCTGATGACCCTCTACAACAAGCATTCGTCCCTGGCCTTCGACATCACCTGGATTGCCGCCCAGGAAGAACGTATCCTTGACGAACACCTATTGAGCATTGGTCGCCGGACAGCGCTCGAGCGCGCCGCCTATCTCATCGCTTTCCTGTTCGAGCGCGGCAGGCAGCTGAAGCTCTTCAACGGCCACGCATCGATTCCAATCACGCAGCAACACGTTGCGGATACATTGGGACTTTCGATCGTGCATACAAACAAGACATTGAAAAAGCTCGCCAATCGCAACCTCATCCGCTGGCAGGAGCGTGCCTGCGAGGTGCTTGATGGGGAGGGGCTCAAGGCCGCTGCCGGTTGGGAGGGGCTTGGAGAGAGGGGCCGTCCGTTCATATAATAGCTGTAAGCGACATGTCTTATTTAAATGCCTTCTGAGCGGCGCGACCGTAAGGTCACCCTGCCATCTTTCTTCCTGCCCTGCTTTTTATCGACCCGAAACGAAAAAGCGGCTATGCAAGCTAGGCGGTATATAGTCGTCGCCAATGAGCCATGGGGCGTCAGAGGTTGAAATCCGGGAAATGCAGGTGCCGAGCATCTTAGTTGATACTCAGCGAGGGGCGTATTGGGTATGAAGGCAAACCGTGTTCTTGTCCTCGAGGACAGTTTGATCATCGCGATGGAGGCGGAGGATATTCTCCGCCAGGTGGGCGTGGAAACGATTGGAATCGTCAGCAGCCTTGAACAGGCGATGGAGGCGACCAAGACCGCGACCTTCGATTTCGCGCTGCTGGACGTCAATCTTGGCGAAGTCATGAGCTTCGACTTTGCCCGTCATCTGGCCAACAGCAACATCCCCTTTGGGTTTGTGAGCGGTTATTCCGATACAAAGGACTTCCCCGAAGACCTTCGGAACGTGCCGCTGCTCGTCAAGCCGTTTGGAGAATCGGCGATGCGCGACTTCCTCCAGAAACTGTTCCCAGCCAGCGCCTGAATGCCTTTTTATGACAGGGCAACGGTCTTGCGTTAGGATCGAATCGTAAGTTTAGGGTTCGCTTCCGATGCAGTGGCATGACCGGGCAATCATCTTGGGCGTCAAGCGCCATGGCGAGACCAGCGTCATCGCCGAGGTGATGACGCGCGAGCGCGGACGCCATCTTGGCATGGTCCGCTCTGGTCGGTCTCGTGCCATGCAACCGGTTCTTCAACCCGGCAACGAGGTCGAGGTTACGTGGCGTGCGCGCCTAGACGAGCACCTTGGCGAATTCCGTATAGAGCCATTGACGTTACGGGCCGCGCGGCTGATGGAAACGGCGACTGCCGTCTATGGCGTGCAGGCGATGGGCGCACTGCTGCGCTTGCTGCCGGAGCGCGATCCGCATCCGCATCTCTTCGAAGCGCTCGAAGTCATCCTCGACAATCTCCACAATCCGGCGGATGCCGGTGAGCTCTTCGTCCGTTTCGAGCTTGCCGTTCTGAACGACCTCGGCTTTGGTCTCGATTTGACCGAGTGCGCCGCGACGGGCAGTCGTTCCGACCTTGCTTATGTGTCGCCGAAGTCGGGCAGGGCGGTCAGCCGGACTGCCGGTGCTCCCTGGGCGGACAAGATGTTGCTCCTGCCACCATTCCTGAACAGTGAGGAAAACCGCGCGGCTGATATCGACGGCCTCAGCGCCGCGTTCCGCCTGACGGCATTCTTTCTCCATCGCCATGTCTATGAGCCGCGCGGCGTGGAAGCGGCAGCTGCGCGCGAGGGCTTCGTACAGGCAGCTCTGAAAGCACTCAAGGCGGCCGCACCGCAGGACGAATTGTCCGCCTGACCGACCGTTTTTCATTGGCGAAAAACATCATTCGGATCAGGCGCTTTACGTGTCTCACGCATCTTCCTATTTCGATCGCATGCAGCCCAGCGATTGGAGGAATGCGATGCTGACCAAACCGGGTGCGATGACGACGATAAATCTCTGGAACGATTATGAAATACCCCGGTTGGGTATGGGCTGCTGGGCGATCGGCGGTCCCTTCTATGCCGGCGACACGCCGCTCGGCTGGGGCGAGGTCGATGACGACGAGTCCGTCGCCGCCATTCATCGCGCGATCGAACTCGGCATCCGTTTCTTCGATACGGCTTCGAACTATGGGGCCGGGCATTCAGAGGAAGTTCTCGGGCGTGCGATCGGTAGTCGCAGCGACATTGTCATCGCGACCAAGTTCGGCTTTGCCACCGATCCGTATACGAAGCAGGCAACCGGCGCCTTCGCCGATGCTGTCTTCATCCGCCGCTCGGCCGAGACGTCGCTGCGCAGGTTGAAACGGGATCGCCTCGATCTGCTTCAATTTCATCTGAACGACTTTCCGCTTGAACAGTCGGACGAGGTTTTCGAAATCCTTGAGACGCTCCGCGACGAGGGGAAGATCGACGCCTTCGGTTGGAGCACGGATTATCCCGATCGTGCCGCGCGACATGCCGGCCGCCCTGGTTTTGTTTCCGTCCAGCACACGATGAACGTCTTCGAGCCGGTGCCTGACATGATCTCGGTGATCGAACGGCATGGCCTGATTTCGATCAACCGCGGGCCGCTCGCGATGGGCTTGCTCAGCGGAAAATTCCGCGCCGACACGAAAATCGGTGACAAGGATGTTCGCGGCGCGAGCCTTGACTGGATGGTCTACTTCAAGGACGGCCGGATCGCGCCGGAATTTGCAGCGCGATTGGAAGCGGTTCGCGAGTTGCTGAAGTCCGATGGTCGAACTCTCACACAAGGCGCCCTGGCGTGGCTGTGGGCGCGCTCGCCCCGAACCCTGCCGATCCCGGGCTTTCGCACCGTTGCCCAGGTTGAAGAAAACGCCGGCGCGCTGGCCAAAGGCCCGTTATCGCCGGCTATCACGGATGAAATCGATGAGGCACTCGCGCAGCTTCGCGCCTAGCCGCGGTTGCGGACCTTGAAGGCCCAGCCTTCGGGCCTCTCCTCGATGACTTTGGCTGTATCGCCGACCGCAATCCGACCGGTCCCGCGAGGCGTGACATTCCAGCCGAAGAGCGGACCGGGTACACGCCGGTCCGCAGACATCCGAATGCGCCCCATGGCGGGCATCGGACTAGGAACGTCGCGCGATCCGGTCGATTGGTCCTGGGTGGTCATGATGCAACGTGCGCAAGGTTTGACGAGATCGAAACGAATGCCGCCGATCTCAATCGCAGCCCACCGGTCTTCCTGCCAACCTTCCTCGGTATCAAGGCTGATATTGGGCCGGAACCGCTCCATGCCCACTTGCCCTTCGCCGTGCGCCTCGAGATCGGCATTCAGTGCCCGCAGGGAGCCTGTCGTGGTGACAAGGATCTGGTAGCCATCGGCGAATGTGACCGGTGTGCCTTCGCCGGCCCATTCCGCACTGGCGGAACGCTTGGCATCCTGATCGAAGAACACCAGTCTCACCTCTCGCCCGAGCCAGGCCGAAAGTTCAGCATTCGCAGCATCATCGGCAACCGCCGCATTGACGATGGACTTCCAGATCGAGACGTCCATCCGTTTTGAGGCCGTTCGAATCTGCGCGTCAATCTTCTTGTCGCCCATGGTGAGATGGAGGCCCGACGGTCCCGCCTGCACGGCGATGCGAGCGAGATCGGGCAACTCCCGCTGGGTGATGAAGTGTCCGTCCCGATCGGTGATCATGGCGCGCCGGTCGCCCGGCAACCCGAATGCATCGATCTCCGAGGACTGCAGCGCGATACCCCGAGCACTTTTGAGCGGATAGATGAAAAGGCCTGTAATACGCATCAAGTGCTCCTAGATTTCGTCCATGAAAGCCGCAAGGAAGTCGCGCAGGCGCTGGTCGCGTGTGGCCGCGAGCGCCCGCCCGGCCTTCGTCTGAAAGCCGTCCGCGAGTTTGAACAATTTTGTCTGGAAGTGGTCAATGACATAGCGCTTGTCGTCAAGCTCGCGGTTGCTGCCTGCCGGATCGAACGGATCGTAGAGCGCGGAGGACATTCGGCCGCCAATGTAGAAGCAGCGTCCCGCGCCGACCATGCCGATCGCATCCAGGCGATCGGCATCCTGCAAGATCCTTGCCTCCAGGGTCTCGGGCGTAACATTGGCGGAAAAGCTATGCGCGACAATCGCATGCGCAACGGCGGTGATGTCGTCACTGGCCCAGCCAAGCTTCGCGAGAACGGCCGAGGCCTTCGCTGCTGCCAAAGCGGACGCCTTTGAGCGCATGGGGGAGTTCTTCTCCACGGCGACGCAATCGTGCAGGAGGACGGAAGCCGCAAGGATCCTGGCATCGCCACCCTCGACAGCCTGAATGCGCATGGCGTTCTTGAAAACGCGCAAGACATGCGCCACGTCATGCGAGCCGTCATCGCCTTCCGACGAATGCGGTACGAGCGCGGCGGCAAGCTTTTCAAATGGAGCGAAGGCCTTCGCCTGGAACATGGGATCACCGCGTGGGAAGAGGGTGTCCTTCCATAAACGCAGGAACCACGAGTCGCAACGAAGAGCGTACTAGCTGGCGCGGGCGCTCGGGTGCGCCTGCGGCCAAGCCAACAGGTAAGGTACGTCCACGGCCGGCCGTGGCGGGCTGATATGGTAGCCCTGGATTTCATCGCAGGCTTCGCGCTGGAGCATGGCCAACTGCTCGGCCGTTTCGACGCCTTCCACGGTCACGCGCATGCCGAGCGCATCGCCGAGAAGGATGATGGCACGCATGATCGCAAAGGCTTCTTTGTCTTCAACGATACCGTTGACGAACGACTTGTCGATCTTGATCTTGTCGAAGGGGAACCGTCGGAGATAGCTCAGCGACGAATAGCCGGTGCCGAAGTCGTCCATGCCGATCCGGATGCCGCTCTGCTTGAGCGCGTGCAGTACAGGCAGGGCCTCATCGAGGTTTTCCATCAGCACGCTTTCGGTGATCTCGATTTCTAAACGGTTAGCTGGCAGCCCCGCTTCGGCCAGCGACGCGGCGACATCGCTCGGCAAATCACTGTTCGTAAACTGGATCGCCGATACGTTGACCGCAACCTTGATATCTTCTGGCCAATCCATGGCATCGCGGCAGGCGCGGCGTATGACCCAGCGTCCGATATCGACCACGAGGCCAACCTCCTCGGCAAGGGGAATGAACTCCATGGGCGGCACCCGTCCGCGCGTCGGGTGGTTCCATCGCAGAAGCGCCTCGAAACCGCAGATCTTCTGTTGGCCGAGGTCATAGAGCGGTTGATAGTGAAGCTCGAACTCCTCGCGTTCGATCGCCTTGCGCAAATCCGCTTCCAGTGTATGCCGTGCTTCGATCTGCGCTTCCATTTCGGCCGTGAAGAAGCGCTCGCCCTTTCCACCGCTGCACTTGGCATGCGACAGTGCGACGCCGGCGTGTTTCAGCAGGGTGTCCGTTTCAATTCCGTCCTGCGGACTGATTGCGATCCCCATCGACACGCTGAGTTCAACGGCCTTGTCTCCACGAAAGAACGGCTCCGAGAGTTCGCGGCGAATCTGGTCGGCCAGAGCCGTGACGTTCCATGGCTGCTGCCGTCCGGATTGAAGAATCGCGAATTCGTCCGAGCCGAGGCGCGCCAGCACATTACCGCCTGCCGACATGCGGATGCGCTCAGCCACCTGCCGCAGGATCTTGTCACCGGCCAAAACGCCGAGGGTGTTATTGATCGATTTGAAGCGGTCAAGATTAAGGTGCACAAGGGCAATCTGCTCGTCCGGCTTACAGGCGGCCAACGCGGCGTCGATGCGCTCCCTGAGGCTGATGCGGTTCGGCAGTCCGGTCAGCGGGTCGTGATGAGCGAGATAAGCTATGCGCTCGGCCGCCTTTCGGTCTTCGGTAACGTCCGCATGAATGGAAATGTTGCTGCCATCGGGGAGGACGGTGATGACGCTCTGGATGGTGCGCCCGTCTTCCATGATCCATTCGCGGTGGCGGATGTGTCCACCTTCGGTGGCGGCGCGCAGACGGGAGACCTTTTTCTCGATCCGCTCGGTGCCGCGGATCATCGAGATGAGTGTTTTCAGCGAGGCGCCGGGAGAGGCAGCTTCGACGCTGAAGCCGAAAACTTGTCGGAAGCGAGCGTTGCAGACGATCAATCGCTGCTCAGCGTCGAAGACACTCAGACCTTGCGGCAGGTTGTCGAGAACGATCCCGAACAGGCGTTGCTGTTCCGCGAGATCTTCTTTCGTGGCAACGAGGCTGCCTTTAAGCGTGGTGTTTTCTTCGCTCAGCAGGTGAGAATGGTCTTCCGCGGCGCGCTTCTTTCCTGCCTGCAGTCGATATGTCTCGACGACAAGATTCATCAGGCGCTCAGCGTTGGCGGAGCCATCCTCATTGAGGGCGGTCGTGCACTGTTGCCGGAAAAGGGCTTCAGCGTCCATTTTCGGCAATCTTTGTTTCGGGAGCGAGGGGAGGGTGAGCGGAGCCCTGTGAGCGTGCTGCCAGCCTGCAGTTTCGACGCGGCGCGCCAGACATGAAAAGACCTTCTGAAACAATCCAAAATTATCGTCTAGGCAATCTCAAATTCGACCGGCCCCTATGCTGACGTGGCGAAGATAATCCATCGGTCGCATTAAAATTCTATTGCAACGCAAACGAATATATTGCTGGCATTATATTTGACTGCTGGTCACGAACTGCCTGGAAATGTGGCGATTTGAGCCCAGACCGCGCGCGGCTGATGCGCTGAAATCACACTTTGTCAATCATGGTTAATGGCGTGTTAACAGCTTATTGACGCAGTGCGCAAATCAGTTTAACGACCGTTTAGTCTTAGATTTTCCCATTTCGTATTGCGTACAAACATCACCGAAACAGCGGTGAATGGAGGTTTGTATGAGCCAAGTTTCATCGGTTAGTGATACATCCTATGCGTATCTCGCGACCCTGTCACGATTGGACACAAATGGCGACGGCGTGCTGAGCCGTGGCGAGCGGGCGGCTGATGACAAGCCGGGCATTCTGAAGCAGTTGGGCTCAGAAGGGAGCAATGCTCAGGACTTTGCACCAAAGCTCTCGGATGGCGTGCTTGCCTTCATGATGGCTGCAAGTGAAACGGGTAGCCGTAATTTCTATCCGCAGTCCCAGCAGAACGCCTCTTACGATCTGTATAAGAGCACATACGGTCAGTATGATCTCGACACTGTCGCCTGATCACGTGGTGCGCTGAATTTGCGAAGCCGGCCTCAGAGCCGGCTTTTTCGTTGCCGCCGCTTTGGGAACTGCTTCGTGCCTCGCACGTTGGGAAACGACGATGCAAAGGAAGCTCCAATGAAAACAATCCTCTCGTTCGCGGCTCTGACGCTCTTGGCCGTTTCCTCCGCTGCGATGGCTCAGGACAAGCAAACGGCCACGGCGGACTTTATCGGGCGTGACGGAAAGGCAAGCGGTCGGGCCACGCTAACGGCGGCGGCAACTGGGGGCGTATTGATCGAAGCCGAAGTGGCTGGGCTGCCTGCCAACAAATGGGTCGCATTCCATGTCCACGAGACCGGCAGTTGCGATGCAGCCGGCCATCACGAGTTAGCCGGAAAGCACTTCAATCCGACCAATGCCGAACACGGCCTGCTGTCCGCAATGGGACCCCATGCCGGCGACATGCCCAACCAGTATGTTGATCAGGATGGCGTTCTGCGAGCGCAGGTGTTTGACGGCATGGTCACACTCGACGGCAAGACTGATGGCGTCCGCGGCCGAGCGCTGATCGTTCATGCCAATTCTGATGACTATCGCAGCCAACCTGCAGGCGATGCGGGTGAGCGCCTTGCCTGCGGCGTCATCAAGTAGGCAGTCTTTCCGGTCAGTGATAGTAGTATCGCTCCGCATACCACTCGCTTGATGCAACCGGCCTATCCGTCGCGACCCATTGCCCGACGCGACTTGTTTCGAGCAGGTCGGCCGTCGCGTGATCTTCCAGCCCGACGAATATGATATTCGTGTTTTCACGCAGTCTGGGATCGGTGCCGAAACCCGTGCGGCTGTCATCGGCCGAGTAGAGCAGCCGCATCCTGACATAGAAGAACTCGGCCTGGTAATCTGCAGCGCCGTTTTCGCTGAAGGCATGCGCAACGTCGATAACAGACTTCTGAGGCCCGCGATAAGCAGTGATTGCCTCATTCAGGCCGAATGTTGCCCCGTACAGCGCAATCGAACGTATCGGAACCGAGCTGGTGGCGCCGGTGGTCAAATCTATCTGTTGGCCGAGGAAGCGGACTTTGACACCATCCAGATCGCCGCGAAAGAAGTAGGAAAATCGATCACGTGTGAGATAGATCGCTTGCCACCGGAACCACGCATATTCGTCGCGCGCGCTTGTCAGGCTCCTGAGTGTAGCCAAGCATCGCACAAACGTATCGCGATAGTTCTGCAGCGACATCGATCAACCTCCTCGAGGGATAACCGGTATCGACTCAAAACGTTCCAGCGGTCGGCTCGTCCAAAGCCAGTGTGAAAGGTGCGTTTCCATCCGCGTCCGCGCCACGGCCGATGGTTCGAACCGCATCGACCAGCCGCCCTCCGCGGCCGAGCAGGTCATCGCCGATCTGGATCAGCCGCGCATTCGGCGTGGCAAAAGGCGATGCAGTGCGCAGCCGGCGAACGAGCGCCGCATCCTCCTGCTCCGGCGACACGGAAAGGGCGGTAATCAAGGCCGCCGCCGGCGACCGGGAGACGCCCATCCAACAGTGGATCAAGAGTGGCGCAGCGCGATCCCACTCGCGGGCAAAACCGATGATCTCCCGCGCATGCGTTTCATCCGGCGCGACAAGGTTACCGGTTCCCTTGAACGCGATGTCGTTCATATGGAGGAGAAGATGCCGGTGCGCCTGAATCACGGCAGGCCGGTGGAAAGCCTGTTCCTTCGCCATCAGGCTGATCATCTCACGGGCGCCATGCCGGACTGCCATTTCGGCGATCCGGGCAAGCGGAGCGACAATGATGACAGTCATGCTTTGCTGCTCCGCATGGCCTCAATTGTCTCGAAGCGCTCGCAAAACAGGCGCTGCGCCTCGACTGCCGGCAGTGGCGTCATCAGCAACATGTCTTTTGTGATTCCGCGCGGCTGGCCGAAGAATTTCTTTGCCTCAATGGACGTAAACCCGGCAAGCTGAGTTGCCTCGAAATACGCAGCGATGGTGTCAGCCTTCTTGATCTTCTCCTTGAGTTCGCGCGTAGGGTGGGGCGGCAGGCCAAACCGAATGTGGACGGCCGCTTCCAACCGCTTTTCGACGGCCTTGTATCCGCCGCCGACGACCGACTTGAACGGCGAGATCATGTCGCCGATGACATACTCCGGCGCATCATGCAGCAGCGCCATCAGGCGCTGATCGGCTGTCGCCTCGTTGAGGTGGCGGAAAATATCCTCCACGACAAGGCAATGCTGGGCGACGGAGAAGGCGTGATCTCCCGAGGTCTGCCCGTTCCAGCGGGCAACGCGCGCAAGCCCATGCGCAATATCGCTCACCTCGACGTCGAGAGGAGAGGGGTCGAGCAGATCAAGCCGGCGGCCCGAGAGCATGCGCTGCCACGCGCGCGGCGCCTTTGTCGTCACGCGCTGGCCTCGTCCGCCGTCGACGGGAACGTCAACCCTGTCCAGGCGGGTAGTTCGAGAATGACGGCCGTCTCGCCTGCCAATAGAGGCGTCGCTGTCGCAATGGCCTCACCGGCACGGTCGATGCGAACGATCGCGAGGCCGCCTTTTCCGACGACCGATCCGAGCGTGCCGACCGGCTTGCCCCCGGCGGTGATCTCCGTCCCGGAGGGCGGCAGCGCCGTCTCGGCTTTCACGGTGACGACACGGCGGCGCGCCGTGCCGCGATGCTGCATGCGCGAGACGACCTCCTGGCCGACATAGCAGCCCTTCTTGAAGGAGAGGCCGCCGTTGAAGTCCATCAGGACATCGTGCGGGAAGGCATCCTGCAGCGCATAGTCCTGCCCGGATACGGCAACGCCGCTCGCGATGCGCAATGCGTCATAGATTTCGCGGTCATTGGCACCGTGCTGCCCCGCCTGGCGGACGAGCGCCACGCCAGCTTTGGCAAAGCGGCTATCGGCTGGACCCGTATTTGCGCCGTCCCAAGAAACCGTGACGCCCTCGCCGGCAGGCGAAAGGTCGACGGCGGCTCTGAGCTTGTACATCCCCAGTCGCTTAAGCAGCGCATCCCGCTGATCATCGTCCGTATCGATGATGAACCCATCGCCGTCCTGCCAGATCATGAAATCGAACAGGATTTTGCCCTGCGGCGTCAACAGCGCGCCCGGCCGTGCTTCATCCGCTGCGAGCGCGGCAAGATCGGTCGTGATCAGGTTCTGCAGAAAGGATTGGGCCTCCGGCCCGCTCACCCGTATAAGCGAGCGGTTCTTCAGAAATACGGCTGGCATGGCGCACCTGTCGCGTTCGTTATCGCTCAGATGTATGTCCTCGGTGAGGGGATCGCAAGCCTCAGTCGCCGGCGGTGAAGTACTTCCATTTGCCGTCGGGGGTGATGCCCAATCGATAGAAATTATAACCGCCGAACTCCTGCATGTCGGACAGGTCGCCGGCCGTAACGATGCGCAGCAATTCCACTCGCTCGGGGGGAGTCAGAGCCTTCAGGTCCTTCTCGGCGAAATAGGGCCAGACAAACATTTCGTCCGGTGTGCCCTGGCCGACATGAACGAAGCCGGTGGAAATGACATCAAGCAGGATCGCCAGGATCTCATCGCCCTCCGGATCGCCCGAAAGATCCTTGAGCGCGCTGATGGGGTCGTCCGTCGGTTCTCCGACCGTCACCTGTGTCTGAGTGGCGCCGGTGCCGAGCAGCGGGCGCAGCCGCTCGAGATCGCCGGAAGCGGCAGCCTCGACGATCTGCTCACGCATCTTTCGAACGGGCTCGGGAACCTTGCTGATATCGTAGATGACTTCGACTGGCTTCGAGCTGTCCTCGGCGCCGGGCGTCTTGTCGTTGCTTTGGCCCGCCTGCGAATTGACCAGCGGGTCGGGCATCGGAACGCCGGGTGAGGTTGGGGAGGGGGCTGGCTTGTCGCCGCCTTGGCCAGGAGCGCTTTGTTCAACCTGTCCTGGGGTCTTCTGCAGCTCTGAGAGTGCCAGGGCCGAAGTCCCGGTCAGAAAGCTACTGGCGCTAAGGCCGATTGCAAGCAAAAGCGGCGCGATCGCGGGCCGCGAAGCATTGTCCCTAGCGGAATGCATCAAACTCTCTGTGATCGTTATTGCAGGGTGCGGTTCGGAGAAAACTCGCCGGCAAGCATGCGCTCGCGCAAGGAATCCAGAAGCGCTTCGGCACTGTTCTCGCCATGGAGGCGAATGGTTTCCCGTAGCGCATGGATGATTGCTGTATCGGCGATGATCTCGGGTTCGATTCCGTCTGCCATGCCATCAGCCCAGGCTTCGTTATGGTACTCCAAAGCCGCCTGAGTCTTCTCATGAACGATCATGTCGTCGATGTCATTGAGGCTTGGTTCCATTGTCATTTCCTCAAACTGCATGCCTTACTGCCTAGTTAACGACCTTATCAGCCTTTTCCCAAAACGACACGGCCGCCAGTGAAAAGAGGTTAATTAACCGTTAATTTCCGAACCTTGATGTTATTTCTGTGGCGAGTGTTGCACCTTCGGCACGGTATCGCTCTTCTGCCACGATGGCTGCCTGCGTGCAATCCGTGTAAACAGACGCGAAAGCGCGGTACCCGCGATTGAAAGCCGCGGTCAGCTGTTCCTTGCGCTGCGGCTCGTCCTTGGCTTCTGAATCAAGCAATTGCTGCATGCGCCCTCGCCACTCGCTACTGTTTTCCGCCTTGCACAAAGTCCTCAGGTAGTGAACCGAGCCCAACACTTCGGCAAGCCGCGATAGCTTTTCGTCGTATGGCACGGTGACCGCTTTTGGCGCACTCTGCTCTGGCAACACTGGCGGCGTCGTACCCTGTGCCCATACAGGGGCGGGTAGGGCGGCGCTTGCGCACAATGCAAGAAACAGGAACGCGCGTCGAACGGGAATCATGTTGATAGTTGATACCCTGACAGTGACGGGAACAAGGCGCTTGCTTGAGTTTCCACCTGCTTATTCGCTGCCGGACGCCAGGCGCTCGGCACATTCAAGCACGCTTTGAGGCACGGGTAACCGGCGGATCTCCTCAACGGTGAACCAGCCGATATCGGCGGCGTCGTCGGCCGAAAGGCCGATGGCCGTCTCGTCGGCCTCGACCCGAAATACGGAAAGAAAGAAGTGGTTGACGACCGCGCCGTCAGGGGCGTGCGTCTTCAAATCGTATGTAGCGAAGAGGTGAGGGTTGCGAGCTTTTATGCCGGTCTCCTCCTCCAACTCGCGCAACGCCGTTTCCTCTGGCATTTCGCCCGGTTCGGCCCGTCCTCCCGGAAACGCATACATGTCGGCGGCCGGCGGATTGCGCCGAAGCACGAGGAGGAACCGGTTGCCGCGCAGGAGGATGGCGGAGGAGGCCGCCTTCGGAATGGAACTCATGGGGTTGCCGCGTTGGTCTCTGTTGGGATGTGCTTGGCGCCGCCATCGTTCCGCCGGATATTGAACGCGGCGATTCGATGGAGCTCTCGTGACTTATATCATTTATACTGCAGCAGCTGTTTTCGAGATTGCCGGCTGCTTCACCTTCTGGGCCTGGCTGAGAATGGCAAAGCCCGTCTGGTGGCTGGCGCCCGGTATGGTGTCCCTCGCGCTATTTGCATGGCTCCTCACTTTCGTGCCGAGTGAGGCCGCCGGCCGCACCTTCGCTGCCTATGGCGGCATCTATATCGTGGCTTCTCTGATGTGGCTGTGGATCGTCGAGAACCGTGTGCCCGACCGCTGGGACATTGGTGGCGCGCTCGTCTGCCTTTGCGGCTCGGCAATCATCCTACTCGCACCGCGCGGCTGAGGCGGCTAGCCTTGACCGTCGCCGGACGGAGTGCAAAGACATCCGAATGTGTGGACGTTATGCCCTGACGATATCCCCGGAGGAATTGAAGGAAGTTCTGGGGATCATGGATCTCGAGGACTTTCCCGCGCGTTACAACATTGCGCCGACCCAGCCCATCCTCGTCGTCGTTTCGGATGAAACGCGGGAGAAGGGCAGCAACCTCCCGGAGCGGCGCGCGGTGCTCGTACGATGGGGCTTTACGCCGGGATGGGTGAAGGATCCCAAGCAATTTCCGCTGTTGATCAATGCCCGCGCCGAAACGGCGATCGGCAAGGCGTCGTTTCGTGCGGCGATGCGCCATCGGCGCGTGCTCGTGCCAGGCTCCGGCTTCTATGAATGGCATCGCCCCGGCAAGGAGAGGGGCGAGAAGTCCCAGACCTATTGGATCAGGCCGCGCCGCGGCGGCATTGTGGCGTTCGCCGGCCTGATGGAAACATGGTCGTCCGCAGACGGTTCGGAAGTCGACACCGGTGCGATCCTGACGACCGCGGCAAATGCCGCCATCGCTCCGATCCATGACCGCATGCCCGTCGTCATCAAGCCGGAAGACTTTTCGCGCTGGCTGGATTGCAAGACACAGGAGCCACGGGACGTCGCCGACTTGATGAAGCCGGTCGAAGAAGATTTTTTCGAGGCGATCCCCGTCTCCGACAAGGTCAACAAAGTGACCAATGTGGGGTCCGACCTCCAGGACAAGGTGGCTGTTGATAAGCTGCCGTCGCCGCCTGAAAAGAAAAAGCCGGATGACGGCCAGCTCAGCTTCTTCTAATCTGATAATCCCACCGCATAATTCTTCCGGAAAATCACATGATCTCCATTTCTGCCGCGCTTTCCGGCTTCTTCCTTGGTGCGTCGCTCATTATCGCCATTGGTGCACAGAATGCGTTCATTCTGCGCCAGGGCCTGCTGCGCTCACACGTCTTCATCCTGTGCCTGATCTGCGCCGTATCGGATGCAGTGCTGATCGCAGCCGGCGTTGCCGGGCTGGGAACGCTTGTTGCCCAGTCGCCGACGCTCCTCTCGGCTGTGACGCTAGGTGGGGCAATTTTTCTCGGTTCGTATGCCGTTCTGGCATTCCGTCGCGCTCTTCATCCCGGCTCGATGCAGGCGGGTTCTCCGCAGACACTGGGTCTGAAGGCTGCAGTCGCGTCTTGCCTAGCCTTTACCTTTCTGAACCCGCACGTCTACCTGGACATGGTCGTTCTGATTGGCAGCCTGTCCGCGCCCTACAGCGGTGCAGACCGCATCGCCTACGGTGTCGGTGCCGCGACGGCGTCGTTCATCTGGTTTTTCGGCCTAGGCTACGGCGCTCGCCTGTTGCAGCCGGTTTTTGCAAAACCCGCAGCCTGGCGGGTTCTCGATGTCATCATCGGCATTGTCATGGGGCTGCTGGCGATCAGTCTGCTGGTCCGCTTCTTCCACCCGGCCTAGGCTTCCGGCATGCCGGCGAGCGCCAACCCTGCGAGGATCGGCTCGATCCGGTTAGGGTTCTTGGCGGCTTGGCCGGCGCGGATGCGGGCGACTGTGACGCCGGGCGAGAATGCAAGCAGACCCGCAAGGTGCCGCCGCGCTTCGTCCATGCGTCCGAGTTTTGCATTGGCCGCAATCATCATCCAGAAGCACGGACCGTAATAGGCATTCGCCGCCATGGATTTGCGCCCCCAGGCCAGAGCCTCTTCATAGTTCCCGCGGACCATTTCGACATGAGCCAGCCCGGTAAGGTTCCAATGAGCACCACGGCTGTTTGGACTCAGTCGTTCGGCGCGCAGGAAATATGTGACGGCCTCATCGAGACTGCCGCAATGGAGGTTCGCGACGCCCGCATAATTGACGACGTCGAGGTTGTTGGGGTTGAAGGCAACGGCCTGGCAGACCAACTCGAAACCTCGATCGTACTGCTTCAGGTACTGCATCAGAGTATTGCCGCAGATCCCCACGACGGACGCGTCGCCGTGGCCATGCACAAGCGCCCGCTCGATGTAGTTCTCGCAGAGTGCTCGCTGATCCTCGACCCCCGGCAGCTTCCAGCCCAGAGTGCCGCGTTGCATAAGCAACCCGACTGCCGTCGCAAGATAGGTCGCGTTGTTAGGCTCGAGGGCGATTGCCTTGTTGATCAGGGCGAGGGAGGCGTCGTTCCGCTCTGGCATGTCGGAGTAGAAGCTTCCCATGGTCTGAAGGTAGAAATCATAGGCTTCAATGCTCTCTGGCCGCTCCCTTCGGGAAAGCGCGATCTCGGCAGACTTGATCTGGGGCTCAACAATCGAGACGACGCTCTCAGTGATGCGATCCTGGAAATCAAAAATTTCTTCCGCAGAGCCATCGTAGTGCTCTGCCCACAGGTGCGCACCGGTCGCGCCTTCGACGAGCTGTGCGGTAATGCGCAAGCGGTTACCGGCGCGCCGCACGCTGCCTTCCAGCACGTAGCGTACGCCAAGCTCGCGAGCGACCTGGCGCACATCGATCGCGCGGCCCTTGTAGATAAAGGAGGAGTTGCGGGCGATCACCGCGAAGGAGCGGAAACGACTGAGCGCCGTGATCATGTCTTCGACAACGCCATCGGCGAAATACTCCTGCTGGACATCGCCGCTCATATTCTGGAAGGGAAGCACGGCCAGCGACGGCCGGAGGTTGTCTTTTGCCTTTTGCAAGAGAGCACTGGTAGGGCTTGGGTGAGCGTCCGGCTGCCATTTCCAGATCCGGACTGGCCGATCGATGTTCCTGAGTTGGACGTCGCCACCGTCCTCGAATTCCGCGTCGACGCGGCCTACGATGTTCTCCCTGACGCTCGATGCGATGCAGACACCGCCGGGTTCCGCCAGCGGTTCCAGACGCGCGGCAATGTTTACGCCGTCACCATAAATATCGTCACCATCGATAACGACATCGCCGAGATTGATCCCGATGCGCAACGTGATTCCTGGATGGGAGGCGACGTTGCCCGAAGCGGCGGCGGTGCGTTGCACCGAAAGCGCGAACTTGACCGCATCAACGGCGCTGCCAAACTCGACGAGAGCGCCGTCGCCAACAAGCTTGATGACGCGGCCGTTGTGATTCTCGACCTCAGGATTGAAGACAGACAGCCGGTAATGCTTCAACGCGGCAAGCGTGCCTGCCTCATCCTTTGCCATCATCCGCGAATAGCCAACGACATCAGCGACAAGGATCGCACTGAGCTTGCGATTTGTCTGGACGTCGATCATATCGCCTCCGAACTGGCCTATGGACATCCTAGCAGTTCGGTTCAACCACGTCGCGCGGGATAAGGACGCGCGTTGGATTTTCAATGAAGCATGGAGGCAAGAGCCTGATCTTGGCGCTGTCGGTCCCATCGACAGCGCGGCATTTGCCTCGCCCTAGGCAATCTTCTTGACGAGCGGTGGCTTGCTCTTGAGCATCAGGGCGGCCGCAAGAACGGCCTTCAGGCCGAGCGGGCGGTAGTTGGCGCTGAGGTCGGACTTCGCCGGCTGTTCGACGCTTGTCTTCTTCGGGGTCACAATACTCTCCTCACGTGTGCTGTCCCTAGACTCTTATATTTATTACTCTTTTGCGTGTAATAGCGACAAAATCGAGGCGCCGCTTATCAGGAATTGTGTATCCGATGCATATTTCGCGAGGCTTGAGTCAGGCATTCTTCGGCAAAGGAGAGTTGAAAAATGTCAGATGTGACGGCCGATATCGTCCTCGCCGACACCCGGTTCCTCGATGGTCAGCGTGCCGTATTTCCGCTTCCACTTGCGCGCGCCGAACGGCAGCGTCAGCAGGTAGATGACGGCGGTCACGACCATGACTTCCCATGTGAAGCTCGACAGTAGCGCCACGTAGAGAACGACCCCGAGCATGACCGGCAGCACCAGATCACGCCGCAGCCTGCTGCCCTCGGACTTGCCCGACCAGACAGGAAGGCGGCTAATGAGCAGGAACGCGATCAGAACCGTATAAACGGATGAAAAATAAGCGAAAGTGCGATCGGTCGTCAGCCCAAGGAAGCCGAGATAGACGGGCAGCAGCACCAGCATCGCGCCGGCTGGCGCGGGCACGCCGACGAAATATTCCGACTGCCAGGTTGCCTTGTTCTCGCGCTCGGCCATGACGTTGAAGCGAGCCAGACGAAGGCCCGCCGCAATGGAGTAGATCAGGGCGGCGATCCAGCCGATGGAGCGGGCCTGATCCAGTGCAAAGACATAGACGACAAGCGCGGGCGCGACGCCGAAATTCACGATATCAGCCAGCGAATCCATCTGCGCGCCGAACTTCGACGTCGCCTTCATCAGGCGGGCAACGCGGCCGTCGATCCCATCGAGGAATGCGGCGAGAAGCACCATGCCGACCGCAAGCTCGTACCGGTTCTCGAATGCAAGGCGGATGCCGGTGAGGCCGGCACAGATCGCCAGGATCGTGATGAGATTGGGAATGATAAGGCGAAGCGGGATCTCGCGAAGCCGTGGTCCGCGGCCCGAATCGTCAGGCGGACCGTTGGGCTCGAAAGGCGGGAAGGGCGTTTCCATGTCGCGCTCCAGTCTAGCTTCGACGGCTGACGACCGGGCCCTTGGTGGAGCCGAATTCGGCCAGCACGGTTTCTCCGGCAATTGCCGTCTGGCCGAGCGTCACCCGGGGCGCTGCGCCGGCCGGGAGAAATACATCAAGGCGCGAACCGAAGCGAATCAGGCCGAAGCGTTCGCCGGCATCCAGAGGCTCGCCGGTATTGGCCCAGCAAAGGATACGCCGAGCAACGAGGCCGGCGATCTGAACGACCCCGATCTGGCCGTGCGAGGTTTCGATGACAAGACCGTTGCGTTCGTTGTCTTCGCTTGCCTTGTCGAGTTCGGCATTCACGAAGCTGCCCGACCGGTAGTTGACGCTGACGATCCGCCCGCGCACCGGGGAGCGGTTCACATGGCAGTTGAAGACGTTCATGAACACCGAGATGCGCAGCATCGGCTCGCTGCCGAGATTCAGTTCGGCGGGCGGTACGACCATCTGGACCGACGACACTTTGCCATCGGCCGGCGAGATGACGAGATCGTCATCCTGCGGCGTCATTCTCTCGGGATCACGGAAGAAATAGGCGCACCACAGCGTCAGGATGAGCCCGATCCAGAACAGCGGCTTGAAGATCCAGCCCAGAATGAGCGAGGCGACGAGGAAGGCGGCGATGAAGGGATAACCTTCCTTGTGCACCGGAACGATCGTGTTGCGTACCGTATTGAACAAGCTCATTTATGCCGCGCTCCTAAAGCATGTCTCCCGAAAGCGGCAACCGGTTTCGGGCCAAAGACATGCGTGAAAACAAAGAACTAAAGCGCAACAAGCGAATCTGAAAGATCGCGTTGTGCTTTGACGCTCTTTTCTCATCGCTGGTTACAGGGAAACCGCAGCTGGGGCAATGCTGCGGCTCCTTGACCACACATCTATGACGGGCTTCTGAACAGCAAAGCAGCTCAAATGCCGTCCATTCAGGCTAGCTCGCCGGAGCAAGCCTGTTCACAACCCCCATGTCATCGCTCTCGCGGACCTGCTTCAGATGCTCTTCGGCCTGCGTGGCCTCGCGCTGGCGGTTCCACATCGAGGCATATAGGCCATTTTTCTGGAGAAGTGCGGTGTGGGTGCCGCGTTCAGCAATCTCGCCGCTTTTCAGAACGATGATTTCGTCTGCGCCGATAACCGTTGACAGCCGGTGGGCGATGACGAGCGTTGTGCGGTTCTTGGATACGACATCGAGTGCGGTCTGGATATCGCGCTCGGTGGTGGTGTCGAGGGCCGACGTTGCCTCGTCGAGGATCAGAATCGGCGGCGCCTTTAGGACCGTTCGGGCGATCGCAACGCGCTGTTTCTCACCGCCGGAGAGTTTCAGGCCACGCTCGCCAACCTTGGTATCAAAGCCCTCGGGCAACAGATCGATGAAGTGAGCGATCTGGGCGATCTCGGCTGCTGCCTTGACCTCTGCATCAGTAGCCGATGGACGCCCGTAGCGGATGTTGTAGGCAACCGTATCGTTGAAAAGGACGGTGTCTTGCGGGACCATCCCGATGACCGATCGCAGGCTCTTCTGGGTCACTGTCCGGATGTCCTGGCCATCGACCGAGACCGAACCGCTTTGAATGTCATAGAAACGATAGAGCAAGCGCGACAAGGTCGATTTACCGGCGCCCGACGGACCAACCACGGCGACCGTCTTGCCCGCAGGCACTTCGAAGGAGATACCTTTTAGGATCGGACGGGCAGGGTCATAGGAAAAGTGCACATCCTTGAAGGAGATGGCACCTTGCCTGATATCCAAAGGCGCCGCCTCGGGCGCATCCATCACTTCAGCCTTGACTTCGAGGAGATCGAACATCTGCTCGATATCCGTCAACCCCTGGCGAATTTCACGATAGACAAAGCCGATGAAGTTCAAGGGAACGGAAAGCTGCAGCAGCATGGCGTTGACGAAGACGAAGTCGCCGACCGTCTGCTCGCCACGTTGGACGGCAAGGGCCGACAGGATGAGCATCACCGTCGTGCCCAGGCCAAAAATCACGCCCTGGCCGAAGTTGAGCCAGCCGAGCGAGGTCCAGACATCCGTGGCCGCCTTCTCGTAGCGTTCCATCGACCTGTCGAAGCGCCGGGCCTCCATCTCCTCGTTGCCGAAATACTTGACCGTCTCGAAGTTGAGGAGGGAGTCGATAGCCTTGGTATTGGCGTCGGTATCGCTGTCGTTCATCGCCCGGCGGATCGCGATGCGCCAGTCGCTGGCGCGGATCGTGAACCAGATATAGGCCCAGACGGTGAACGCGGTGACGGCGAGATAGGAAAAGCCGTAGCCCCACCAGAAGATGATGGCCGTCAGCAAAAATTCGATCAGCGTCGGCACGGAGTTGAGGATCGTAAACCGCACGATGGTCTCGATCCCTTTGGTGCCACGCTCGATGACACGCGAAAGTCCACCCGTCTTGCGTTCGAGATGAAAGCGCAACGACAGTTCATGCATGTGCACGAAGGTCTTGTAGGCCAATTGCCGGACAGCATGCTGCCCGACGCTGGCAAAGAGCGCGTCGCGCAACTGGTTCAGACCGAGCTGGATGAGGCGGGTGAGGTTGTAGGCAATGACCAACGCCGTCGCGCCGACAAGCAGGTCCGGCAGCTTGCCGGCGAGGTCCATCTTCCCGTTCAGCGCATCGGTCGACCACTTGAAGAAATAGGGGACGAGCAGCAGTACGAACTTGGAAACGAGGAGGTAAACCGAAGCCCAGACGACCCGCATCTTGAGATCCGGGCGACCTGTTGGCCACATGTAGGGCCACAGATTGAACAGCGTCCGCAGGAGGTTGGAATCAGAGACTGTCTTGTCGTTTGCCATGCGAATCTCCCGCCGAAAGGCGCTGATGGCGCTGCGTTGCCGACAAATTTGGGAGCCGCGGAAATGCCGAAAGGGGCTCGCCGGACATGATCGTCGTCACCGCCACACAGGGGTTGGCGGGACCAATACAACAAATGGGTGCCGCAGGAAAAGAGCGGCCGGACGTGATATCCGTCCGGCCGCTCTATCAAGATGGGATCGCCTTAGAGGTGTTCGCCCGACAGCCGCTTGCGGTGAAGCTCTTCCGCGTTCGGCAGGGCATCCTTGGGAAGGCCGAAGATCTGTCCCGGCAAGATGCGGTCCGGGTTTGTGATCTTGTCCTCGTTGGCGACATAGATCGTCGTGTAGCGAACGCCCGCACCATAGACGCGCCGCGATATCTGCCAGAGCGTATCGCCGCGGCGGATAATGACCGTCTCGTTGCTCGGTGCGAGCGGCGCCTGCTCGATCGTCGTCGGACCGCCCTGGTCTCCAGCGATCTCGTTGGTCGCAGGTGCATTCGGCGCGGCCGGTGCAGTGGAAGGAGCGGTCAGCTGGGCGATGTCGGCGCCGAGCTTGCCCAGCGCATCGCCGACGGATTTCGCATCCTTTGGCAGAGCCTGCAGCATGCTCAGGGCATCGGCTGCGGCCTGGGCTGTGGTCGAAGCCTGCTGCCTAACGTCGGCTGTGGCATCGGCCGCGGTGCGGAATTCCACGATGGCACGCAGGGCGAACTCGGTGGCAGAGCGGGCAGCCGCGAGCTCTTCCACTCCCGGTATCTTGCCGTCGGCGAAGAGCCCGTTGAGCAGGGAGAAGGCCTTGGCGGCATCATTCTTCAGCTTTCCGAGCGTACCTTCATCCAGTGGCACGGTCCCCGCCGCGCTTCCGCCGTTAGGCTTCACGCTCTGCGCGGCAACCGTGACCTGATTTCCTTCCGGGCGGTTGAAATTCACCGACGCGCGAACGGCGACCTTACCGGCGTCATTGAGAACATCGACGCGAATCTTGTGATCGCCGACCGAAAGCGGCATCACGCCATCGACAACAAAATGACCGTCGGGACCGGCCTTCGCCTTGCCGATCAGCTGGTCGTCGGCATAGGCGACGACGTTCGCCGAGGCCTTCGCCATGCCTGCGACAAAGATCTTGTCGCCTTCGATCTCGACGGCGCTGACCATGACATCGTTAGCCGTCGTCGGACCTGCACCAGCCGGCGCGCTCGCGGCATCCGACGAACTCGGAGCAGTACTGCCATTGGAGGCGACCTGAGTATCCGGCTTGGGCGCGGTTATGACGCGGCTGGCGGTGCCCGGCTTGGAGACCATCGCCAGCAGTTCGGAGTTCTTGCCATCCGTGGGAACGGATACGGTCGCAACTTCTTCCGATGTCGAAGCTTTGCCATCCTTGCCGGTGGCTCGCAGGACGAGCTGGTGGTCGCCGGCGGAGAGCGGATTATCGAGCACCGCAACGAAATCGCCAGTCGGGCCGACGTCCGTCGTCGTTACGACCTTGTCCCCATCCAGGATTTCAAGCTTGCTGTTCGGTACTGCCGAACCGGCGATGACCGTAGAGCCATCCGGTTCTACGCGCAGCACGTCGAAAGTGGGGAGCTCGTTGGCGTTTTCCGCAGGCGAGGCCGCGACCGACGGTTCGCTGGCCGGCTCCGGGGAGCCTGTCAGCGCCGCTTCGGCTTTTGCGATCGCCGTTGCCGCATCGGCAATATTCTCCGGTAGCGCCTTGACGATCGTCAGCGCCTTGGCTGCACCGTCTTTTGCCTTGGTGGCGGCGGCAGCCGTGACCGGGTTCGTGCCATCAGGAATCGCAAAGTCCGCAAGTGCCTGCAGTGAGGTCGTCGCCTTCGACTTGGCTGTCTCGAAAACTTCCTGTGTCGGACCCTTGCCGTCTGCAAAGAGCGCCTTAAGTTCGGAGATGGATTGGCCCGCCTCCGAAGCAAGCCGACCGACTTTCTGCGTGGTCTCTGCATCGTCGGGAACTGAAGGGCGCGATGTCTTGGCGGTTTCGGTGACTGATTTCTTTACTTCGGAGCCGGCCTGGTTAATTGCATCACCAACTTTGGCGGCGTCTCCGCCGATGCGGGGCATGACAAAAAAGACCATCAATAGAATTGCGATTACAAGCACTGCAAGGGCCAGCAAGCCGGCACGGTTTCTCATCATCACGTCTCCCCAGGCGGCAATCTTGCCGGACTTACTAAAATTGCTAGCGATTCCCGCTGCTTTGCACAAGCAGTCAAAGCGGTAAGGCAATAGTACGACGCAGCTTTTCCGTCATTTTTCTTGACTGGAGGCAGAGAGAATAGTTGTTTGCCCCTATGACAGATCAATCTCATTCCATTCGCTCCATTTGTGTTTACTGCGGCTCGCGACCGGGCAGCGATCCTCGCCATATGGCGGCCGGCCGTGCGCTGGGTAAGGAAATCGCGGACTACGGCCTGCGCCTCGTCTATGGCGGAGGCACCAAGGGCATCATGGGGGCTGTCGCGAGCGGCGTGCTTTCGAACGGGGGCCAGGTGACCGGGATCATTCCCGAGTTCCTGATCGACATGGAGGCTACTCGACATTCCCTCGGCCAGCTCAATGAACTGATTGTAACGCCTAACATGCATACCCGCAAACATGCGATGTTCGAGCGCTCTGATGCGTTCGTCGCGCTGCCGGGCGGCATCGGCACGCTCGAAGAAATCGTCGAGATCATGACCTGGGCGCAGCTCGGCCGTCACGAGAAGCCGATGGTCTTTGCCAACGTCAACGGCTTCTGGGACCCGATGATGGAGCTCATGCGCCACATGACGGACGAAGGCTTCGTCCACACCGCCCATCGCGTTCAGCCGCTCGTCATCGACGACATATCCGAGATCATCCCTGGCATCATGGCGCAGGCGGCTGAAATTGCTTCGGTCGACAGTGACGGCGAGGACGCCGTTATTTCGAAGATGTAGGGCCGGGAGTTAGCGCTCCCGGTTCCCTTTGACCATCGCCCAGCTGTAGAGGAAGAGTCCCGCCCAGATCAGTGGGAAGGCGATCATGCGTGCGGTGCCGAGAGGTTCGTGGAACACGAAGATCGCAATCAGGAAGATCATCGTCGGCGCGATGTATTGCATGATGCCGATGGTCGAAAGCCGCAGCAGCTTGGCGCCGTTGGCGTAGATCATCAGCGGTACGGCGGTAACGACGCCGCAACCGAGCAGCAGGGCCGTATCGGCCCCGCCGGTGCGAAAGAAGTGTCCTTCCCCGCTGCCGAGTTCGAGATAGAGAATGTAGAAAAACGCCGGGATGCTGAGGATCAGCACTTCGAGAAAGAAACCCTGGTTCGGGCCGAGCGGCAACGTCTTGCGAAACAGAGCGTAAAGCCCCCAGGAAATCGTCAGCGTCAGCGACACCCATGGAACACCGCCGCTATCGAGCGCCAGCACGACGACTGCAAGTCCAGCCAACGCAATCGCTCCGATCTGAATGGGGTGCAGCCGCTCCTTCAATAGCACGGAGCCGAGTAGGATGCTGAATAGCGGGTTGATGAAATAGCCGAGCGCCGCATCGAGCGAATGGCCGGCGCCGATCGCCCAGACATAGGTACCCCAGTTGACGGTGATCAGCGCTGCCGTGAGCGCTGCCATGGCCAGCATCCGCGGTGACCGCAGGGCTATCCGGATATCCTGGGTGCGGCCGAGAACGATGAGCACCAGACCTGCCAGGGGCAAGGACCAGAGAATTCGATGAGCAATGACCTCGGCCGGCGAGATATGAGCGACGGCCTTCATGTAGATCGGTAGGAAACCCCACAGAAGATAGGCTACCAGCGCAAAGGCGAAGCCACGGGGACTGTCTTCGTTTTTGGCAATCGCGGCGCTTGCATTAGCAGACATCGAGTGTTTCCATATTTGTTCTCGTTATGAGCCGCTTAACTTAACGGACGTGAATAGGCCAATTCATTTCGGTGAATATTGCCGGCCATCGCGATGGTGAAGGATATGGACGACGAAGCTCTTGCGCAGTGTCGCAGAGCATATGCATCACGGGTGCTTACGAAGGAAGGCATTCAGGACGACGATGCGTTGTTGCAGGCCTACGCGACTGTCCCGCGCGAGCGCTTTCTGGGGCCGCCACCGTGGAGGATGGCAGGTTGGTGCGGCTACGTCGATGTTCCCTGGGGCGATGCCTCCGTCGTCTATCAGGATGCGTTGTTTGCGCTTCAGCACAAGCGGCACGTCAACAACGGCAGCCCGAGCCTACACGCCCGGGGAATACACAAGCTGGCGCTCCGGCGCGGCGACATGGTCTGTCATGTGGGCGCCGGCAGCGGCTATTATACAGCGATCATGTCCCTGCTCGTTGGCGCCGAGGGTTGCGTGATTGCCGTGGAGTTCGACGGGGAACTGGCGGCGCGCGCTGAGGCCAATCTTCGGGACTATCCAAATGTGAAGGTCGTCCATGGCAACGGGGTGGAGTGGCCACGCGAACCGACCAATGCCGTCTACGTCAATTTTGCGGTTCACCGTCCCGCCGATCCCTGGGTGGAGCACCTGTCGATCGGTGGTCGGCTAATCTTTCCGCTCGGCGTTCCCGACGTCGATGCCACGGGGCCGACGGGATTGGCTTCCTATGCCGGCTTTTTCCTTTTTCGCCGTGAAGACGATGCTTACGCGGTGGAGTTTCTGTGCCCGGTGGCTTTCGTTTGGGCGGAGGCCGTATCCGGCGGATTTGACAGCTACAGACGGCTTGAAGCCTCGTTCGGCCGCGGCGGGATGCAACATGTTTGCGCCCTGCGCTGGAAAACCGAGCGACAGGGCGACGAATGGTATTCGGAGAAGGATTGGGGCCTTGTCTACAGCCGCTGACGGCTACTCCGCCGCGATCTTGCCCGCCAATTGCCGGTTCTTCATCAGCTTGTAGATGACCGAGTCAACAAGCGCCTGGAACGACGCATCGATGATGTTCTCGGACACGCCGACCGTCCACCAGCGCACGCCGTCGCTATCGGTGGATTCGATGAGAACGCGGGTGATGGCCTCGGTGCCGCCATTGAGAATACGCACCTTGAAGTCGGCCAGCACCAGATCGTCGATCTCATGCTGATACTTCCCGAAATCCTTGCGCAGCGCGAGGTCGAGCGCGTTGACCGGGCCGTCGCCTTCGGCAACCGACATGATCGTCTGCCCCTCGATGACGATCTTCACGACCGCTTCCGAGACGATCTTCACGCGGCCATGGGAATCGAAGCGGCGCTCAACCATGACGCGGAAGCCCTCGATCGAGAAGAATTCCGGGATGGTTCCGAGGGTGCGGCGCGCCAATAGTTCGAAGCTCGCGTCGGCGCCCTCGTAGGCGTAACCGGAAGCCTCCCGCTCCTTGACCAGCGCAATCAGGCGGTCGAGTTTCGGATCATCCTTGCCGACCTCGATGCCGCGGCGCTTCAAAGCGTTGATGAAATTCGCCTTGCCGCC
Organism: Rhizobium sp. 42MFCr.1; assembly: GCF_000377185.1. NCBI lineage: Bacteria > Pseudomonadati > Pseudomonadota > Alphaproteobacteria > Hyphomicrobiales > Rhizobiaceae > Rhizobium > Rhizobium sp. 42MFCr.1. The sequence goes on along the minus strand of NZ_KB897830.1, from coordinate 43,206 downwards.
CTGGTCGGAGACCATGACCTTGCGGAAATTGCCGACGCTATCAGGCGTCACGTGCTCGTAGGTGCGGGGATCCTTGAGCAGCGCGGAGGCATGGATGCCGGCCTTGGTCGCGAAGGCCGAAGCGCCGACATAGGGCATCTGGTGGTCCGGCGAGCGGTTCAGAAGTTCGTCAAATGCATGCGACAGGCGCGTCAGGTTGGTCAGCCGTTCACTGTCGATCGCCGTCTCGAAGCGATGGGAATAGGTTTCCTTCAGCGCCAGTGTCGGGATCAGCGTCACGAGATTGGCATTGCCGCAGCGCTCGCCGATCCCGTTCAAGGTGCCCTGGATCTGGCGAACGCCTGCCTCCACGGCTGCGAGCGAATTGGCCACCGCCTGACCGGTATCGTTATGCGCATGGATCCCGAGACAGTGCCCGGGAACGCCCGCCACGATCAGCGCCTCGACGATCGCGCGGATTTCCGGCGGCTGCGTGCCGCCGTTGGTGTCGCAGAGCACGACCCAGCGCGCGCCGGAGTCATAGGCCGTCTTTGCACAGGCGATGGCATAGGCGGGGTTTGCCTTGTAGCCGTCGAAGAAATGTTCGCAGTCGACCATTGCCTCCTTACCGGCGGCAACGGCGGTCTTGACGCTCTCGGCGATGCTTTCGAGATTTTCCTCGTTGGTGCAGCCGAGCGCGACCTTCACATGGTAGTCCCAGCTCTTGGCAACGAAACAGATCGCGTCGCTCTCAGCCTGCAGGAGGGCTGCGAGGCCCGGATCATTTGAGGCCGAGATGCCGGCTCGCTTCGTCATTCCGAAGGCGACGAAGCGGGCCCGTGTCGTGCGCTTCTCGCTGAAGAAGGCGGAGTCCGTCGGATTGGCGCCGGGATATCCGCCTTCGACATAATCAAGGCCGAACTCATCCAGCATGCTCGCGATCGCAATCTTGTCCTCGACGGAGAAGTCGATGCCGGGCGTCTGCTGCCCGTCGCGGAGCGTCGTGTCGAAGAGGTAGATCTTTTCGCGTGTCATGATGGTCGTCCTGTCGGCCTTGTGCCTCGTTATTGCTTTCCGGCGAACTTGTCCGTAGCCCGGATCAACTGGTCGAGGATGCCGGGCTCCGAATAAGCGTGTCCGGCGCCTTCGATCAGATGGAACTCAGCCTGCGGCCACGCCTTGTGCAGCAGCCAGGCGTATTTTGCCGGGCAGGGCATGTCGTAGCGGCCATGCACGATGACGCCTGGAATATCCTTCAGCTTGTAGGCATCGCGCAGCAGTTGGCCTTCGTCCATCCAGCCGGCATTGACGAAGAAGTGGTTTTCGATCCGGGAAAAGGCGTAGGCGAAGTCGGCATCCTCGAACTTGCCGCTGGTCGATTTTTCCGGCAGCAGCGTGATTGTCTCGCCTTCCCAGATGCTCCAGGCTTGAGCGGCCTCAAGGGCAACGGACCGGTCCGCACCGGTGAGCCGGCGATTGTAGGCCAGCATCATCTCGTGGCGCTCTTCGGGCGGGATCGGCGCGATGAAGCGCTCCCACTTGTCGGGGAACATTTCCGACACGCCGAACTGATAGTACCAGTCGAGCTCGGCTTTGGTCAGCGTATAGATACCGCGCACGACCAGTTCGGAAACGCGTTCCGGGTGCGTCTCGGCATAAGCGAGCGCCAGCGTCGAGCCCCACGAACCGCCGAATATCTGCCACTTCTCGACGCCTGCCATTTCACGCAGTCGCTCGATATCGGCGACGAGATGCCAGGTGGTGTTGGCATTGAGATCGGCATACGGCGTGGACTTGCCGCATCCGCGCTGGTCGAACAGCAGCACATCGTAGAGTGCGGGATCGAACAGGCGGCGGTGGCTCGGAGAGAAGCCGCCGCCCGGTCCGCCGTGCAAGAAGACTGCCGGCTTTGCACCCGCTGTGCCCGAACGTTCCCAATAGATCTTGTGGCCATCGCCGACGTCGAGATGCCCTGAGGCATAGGGTTCGATTTCGGGATAGAGGGTACGGAGCACTTCAGTCATGTTCTACGCCTTCGGTTGGCCAGATTGCAGTATCGTAATCGGGATGCTGGAAGGAGATGATCGCCTCCTGCCGTGCATAAAAATCGGGTTCTTTGTGAATGCGTTGGTCGAAGATAGTCTCGACCCAGGGAATGCGGGCGTCGTAGTTGACCTGGATCTGCGGGGCCAGGTCGCTGCGATCGTCGAACGTGCCGATCGCCAGTTCGAGGCCGCCCGGGTGGCGGTAGGTCATCGGCGTGCCGCAGTTCTTGCAAAAGCCGCGCTCGATATTGACCGACGACTGGAAATAGCTGGGTTCGCCGCGTGACCACTCCATGCCCTCGTCAGGCGCGGTCACAAGGGCGGAAAAGAGGCCGCCGAACTGCTTCTGACACATGCGGCAATGGCAGATCGAGGGGCGGCCAAGCTTGCCGCTGGTGCGGAATCTGACCGCGCCGCATTGGCAGCCGCCGGTTCGAATGGGTTCGCTCATGCTGACGCTCCGGTTGGCCAATGTGCTGTGTCGTGGTCGGGGTGCTGGTGATTGCTGGCGGCAATCGCGTTTTCGCGCTCGGGCGTTTCCGCTTCGGGCTCGATGGGCAGTACGTCGAGCTCATGAAACCAGCTCATCTTGCGTCCGGTGTTCGATTGCATCACCGGCTTGACGCTATCGGGATCGTCCAAGGAGCCGAGCACGATGTTGATGAAATCCGCATCCGGAACATCATAGAAAAGCGGCGTCCCGCAGTCGGCACAAAAGCCGCGGCGGACGATATCGGACGAGTGAAACCACTTCGGTTCGCCACGCGTCAGCGCAAAAACCCTTCGCTTGGCGGCGGCGAGCGGCATGAAGTAGTTTCCAGCCGCCTTCTGGCACATGCGGCAGTGGCAAAGGTGCGGATAGCCGAGTTCACCCACGACCTGGTAGCGAACCGCGCCGCATTGGCAACCTCCGCTCAGAGCCGCAGCTGTTGTCACGGGTTCCTCTCCTCGGGCCAGGTGGTCGTGTCGTGATCCGGATGCTGGTAGGAAACGATGTCGAGCACGAAGGGCGCAGCCTCAACGTCCTCTTCGGTCTCGCGCGCGGGCAACTCATGCAGGTGATCGACGAAGCCGATCTTGCGCTCCGTGCCGAACTGAATGACCGGCGGAAGCGCCGAGGGATCGTCGAAGGCGCCAGCCGCGATCGCCATGCCATCCGGCGCCTCGTATGTCAGCGGCGTACCGCAATCGGCGCAGAAGCCGCGCTCGACCAGGTTCGACGAGCGGAAGCGCTTACGCTCGCCGCGCGTCCACTCGAACTCTGCGCCACGGACGGAAACCAGGGGTGCGTAGTAGGCGCCAAACGCCTTCTGGCACATGCGACAATGGCAGATGGATGAATCCTTCAACGTTCCGCGAACCCGGAAGCGGATGGCTCCGCACTGGCATCCGCCGGTATAGGTGTTCATCTCTTCACCTCCCATGTCGTTACCCGCTCGCCAGTAGCCGGATCCTTGCCGTCCTTGAGCTGGATGCCTTCGGCAAGCAGCGTCTCGCGGATCTTGTCGGCCTCGGCGAAGTTCTTCGCCTTCAGCAATTCGAGTCGTACCTTCACGCGCCGGTCGATTTCGATCGCAACCGCCTCGTCGATCTCGGCCATCTCAGGAAGGACGCCGAGCAGCGCGGCACTCGCGGCGAACGTTGCGTGATCGCCGGACTGGGCAAGCGTATGCAACGCCTGGATCGCCGCCACCGTGTTGAGGTCGTCGGCCAAGGCCCTGACCACCGTGGCAGCGGGCTCTGCGCCCGCGGTATCGGCTGCTGGCCATTTGGCCAGAAGGCGCTCGGCTTCTTCCAGCCGCTTGACGGAAAAATCGATCGGCTCGCGATAATGAGTCATCAGCATTGCGAGGCGCAGCACGTCGCCTGGCCACTGCCGACCGCCGAACTTCTGAGCATGCAGCAGTTCATAGATGGTGACGAAGTTGCCTTCGGACTTCGACATCTTGCGGCCTTCGACTTGCAGGAAGCCGTTGTGCATCCAGACATTCGCCATGACCTTGGTGCCATGGGCGCAACGCGACTGTGCGATCTCGTTCTCATGGTGCGGGAAAATCAGGTCGAGACCGCCGCCGTGGATGTCGAAGACCTCGCCGAGATAGCGCTCGCTCATGGCCGAGCATTCGATGTGCCAGCCGGGGCGGCCACGGCCCCAGGGGCTCTCCCAGCCTGGCTCGCTCTCGCTCGAGAGTTTCCAGAGCACGAAGTCGCCGGGGTTCTTTTTGTGCGCATCGACGGCGATGCGGGCTCCGGCCTGCTGTTCATCGAGATTGCGCTTCGAAAGCTGGCCGTAGTCGACCATCGATTTCGTGTCGAACAGCACTTCGCCGGCCGCTTGATAGGCATGGCCCTTGGCGATCAGCTTCTCGATGATCTCGATCATCTGGGCGATGTTTTCTGTCGCCCGGGGCTGGATCGTCGGGTCGAGGCACCCGAGCGCCTTTGCATCTTCGACATATTGCGTCTCGGTCTTTTCGGTGACCAGGCGGATCGCCTCGTTCAGCGGCAAACCGGGATGGTCCCGCAGAGCCCTTGCATTGATCTTGTCATCGACATCAGTGATATTGCGCGCATAGGTGACGTGCTCGGCGCCATAGACGTGCCGGAGCAGGCGGAACAGAATGTCGAAGACAATGGCCGGGCGCGCATTGCCGATATGGGCGTAGTCATAGACGGTAGGGCCGCAGACATACATGCGCACGTTCTGCGGATCGATCGGCGCAAAGGCCGTCTTTTCGCGCGTCAGCGTGTTGTAAAGCTTCAGTTCCGGCTTCTTTGTGTCTGGCGCGCCGGCCATGTCTACTCTCCCCAAATGCAATGATCCGAAAAAAATGCTGCTACCCGGCAGGCCGGGGCGTTTCTCATCTTGGACTTTTCAGGAGACGAAAACGGCCAGGCCAGCGAGCGCGCTAGCGAATAATCTTCCGGCAGATAATGCAGACAACCGTTTTCATGGCGGGTTTTATGGCGCGCTAACCGGGTTTGGTCAAGGGGGGTGAGAAGCGGTCCGGCCCCTAACCGGAGCAATCGATCCAGTGAATCGATTGCAGCGCCGAACGCCCGAAGCGCAAGCGCAGGGCCGGGCTAATGCCATCCGCCGCGACCTCACGAAATTCTGCTACAACGCGTCAAGGAAAACGAAAGACCATTGGAGTGATGAAAACCCTCTATCGAACAGTCCTCGCGGTGGTGATTCTAGCTGTCGCGGTCGCATCGTATCTGGCATACGATCGCGCCATGGCACCGTTCATACCTCCGACGCTTGCGGACTATCCCATACAGGGCGTCGACATCAGCCACCATCAGGGTGCCATAGATTGGCAAGCGCTGGCACGCCAGCCGAACGTGCGTTTCGCGATCATGAAGGCGACCGAGGGGGGCGACCACCGCGACAAGCGCTTTGCCGAAAACTGGAAGGCGGCGAGGGACGCCGGCATCGTGCGTGGCGCCTATCACTTCTTCACCTTCTGCCGCCCCGGCCGCGAACAGGCGCGCAATGTCATGGGAACCGTCCCGGTCGAAATGGATGCGATGCCGATCGCGATCGACCTCGAATTTACCGGAAACTGCGGCAAGTTGCCGACGCTCGAGGAGTTGAGCGCCGAGATCAGCGCGTTCTTTGATGAGCTGAACGGTGCCTATCCCGGCAAACCGATCTTCTACCTGAACCAGCAATTCTTCGATCAGTACCTGAAGGGCAACGAGGCACGTTTTCCTGATCACTATCTCTGGCTACGCAGCATCGGCCAGGCGCCGAAACGGGAGGACTGCGGCGGTTGGTCGATCTGGCAATTCGCTGACAACGGCGGGCTGGATGGCATTAAGGGTTCGGTCGACCTTAACGCGCTCTGCCCATCGGAAACAGGTTTCGCGCACCTGTTCCCGGCTCTGGCCGCCAAGTGAAGCGTGCTTATTCCGGTAGGCGGTAGTCGACGAGCTTGTTCTCGCGGACGATGAAGAGCTTACCGGTTTCGGTCACATCAGGGCCGACCAGCGGCAGGATCGCCTTGGCGACCTCGGAGGGATGCGGCAACGTCTCGGGATCTTCTCCCGGGACAGCCTGGGCACGCATAGCAGTGCGGGTCGCACCCGGATCGACACTGGTGATCCGAAGCGGCGTGCGCTGCGTTTCGCCAGCCCACGTGCGCGCCAGTGCTTCGACGGCTGCCTTGGAAGCGGAGTAGGGGCCCCAGAACGGACGACACTTGTGCGCAGCACCCGATGAGAGAATGACGGCGCGGCCGGCGTCGGAGCGCGAAAGCAGCGGATCGACCGAGCGGATCAGCCGCCATGTCGCGGTGACGTTGATGTTCATCACCTTCTCGAAGGACTTTGCCTCGACATGTCCGATTGGCGAAATCACGCCGAGCACACCTGCGTTGGCGACGAGAATGTCGAGCTTGCCCCAGCGCTCGAAGATCGAGGCACCGAGCGCATCGATGGCGTTCATGTCGGCGAGGTCGAACGGGACGAGGGTAGCGGCGGAGCCACCAGCGGCCTTGATCGCATCATCGAGATCCTCGAGCCCGCCGACCGTGCGGGCGCAGGCAATCACATGCGCTCCAGCCTTTGCCAGCTCCAGCGCCGTGAAATAGCCGATACCTCGGGATGCGCCGGTAACGAGCGCGATCTTGCCTTCAAGGTTGATAGTCATTGTGCCCCGGTCCTGCGTCGCTGAAGAATTAAGGGGCGCAATAAGCGCCCCTTAATCAAATGTCAAAGCCAATGGCTGTCAGCCGTTGGTCGCGAGCAGGGAAACCTTGCGGCCCATCGTTTCGCCTTCCTTGTCGAGGAGGCGGGTCGGATAGTCACCGGTGAAGTAGTGGTCGGTAAACTGCGGACGGGCGTCATTGCGATCCTCGCCACCGACGGCGCGATAAAGGCCGTTGATCGACAGGAATTCCAGCGAGTCCGCGCCGATATATTTGCACATGGCCTCTAGGCTGTCGTACTGGTTGGCGAGAAGCTTCTCGCGATCAGGCGTGTCGATGCCGTAGAAATCAGGATAATAGATCATCGGACTTGCGACGCGCAGGTGCACTTCCTTGGCACCGGCATCGCGGATCATCTGCACGATCTTCAGCGACGTCGTGCCGCGCACGACCGAATCGTCGACGAGCACGACGCGCTTGCCTTCGATCATCGCCCGGTTGGCGGAATGCTTCAGTTTGACGCCAAAGGCGCGGATCTGCTGCGTCGGTTCGATGAAGGTGCGACCGACATAGTGGTTGCGGATGATACCGTATTCGAAGGGGATGCCGCTTTCCTGAGCATAGCCGAGTGCAGCCGGCGTGCCGCCATCCGGAACCGGAACGACGACGTCGGCGTCAACCGGGGCTTCCTTTGCAAGATTGATGCCCATGTTCTTGCGCGCGACATAGACGCTGCGACCGCCGACCACCGAGTCAGGGCGGGCGAAATAGACATATTCGAACAGGCAGAGGCGTTCCGGCTGGCCGTTGCCGGCCTTGCGCGCGTCGATCGAGATTGAACCATCAGGCTGGATCTCGCAGATGATGACTTCGCCGTTCTCGACGTCGCGGATGAATTTCGCGCCGATGATATCGAGTGCACAGGTCTCGGAAGCGAAGATCGGCTTGCCGTCGAGTTCGCCCATAACCAGCGGGCGGATACCCGTGGGGTCGCGTGCCGCGATGAGCTTCGTGCGTGTCATGGCGAGCATCGAATAGCCGCCTTCCATCTGGCGAATAGCATCAATGAAGCGGTCGGCCGTGGAGGTGTAGCGCGAGCGGGCGATGAGGTGGAGAACCACTTCCGTATCGGAGGTCGACTGACAGATGGCGCCACCGGCGATCAACTGGCGACGAAGGGTCAGGCCATTTGTGAAGTTGCCGTTGTGGGCGATAGCGATGCCGCCGACTTCAAGTTCGGCGAAGAGCGGCTGCACGTTGCGGAGGGCGACTTCCCCGGTCGTTGAATAGCGGTTGTGGCCGATGGAGATGTTTCCGGGCAGGCGAGCAAGCGTGGTCGGATTGGTATAATGGTCGCCGACGAGACCCATGTGACGTTCGGAATAAAAGCGCAGTCCATCGAACGAGACAATGCCGGCTGCTTCCTGCCCGCGATGCTGAAGTGCATGCAGGCCGAGCGCGGTCAGGGTAGACGCATCGTCATGGCCAAGAATGCCGAAGACGCCGCATTCTTCGTGGAGGGTGTCTCCATCGAATTCGTCATTAAGCGTCAAGGAATGGGACTGGTTCATCGATGCGGGCCTTTGCTCTCACAAGAATGGATCGGCTTTCCATAGCATGACGCCGTGATCATGCGTTTTAAACGGCTGAGGCCCGGCAGAGCGGATGCCCGGCCGGACCTTTATTCACGTTCCGCTCAGATGGCAATTGCCAGGCGGCGGGTCAAGCTGTTGAACACTGCGTCAATTAGACGGCTGCTGTGCGCCGGTTGCAGGGACAGGAGCTGCATCTTCGGCTGGCGCCGCCTGGTCGGATGCCGGCGCGTTGCCGCTGTCAGTATTGCCGCCCTGCGGCTGAATTTTGTCCATCACGCTCGCCCGCACCATTTGCGCGAATTCCGCCGGTAGTACGGACTGCAACTTGACGACCATCGAGTCCAGGAACGGCTTCGACTTGGCGTTGTTCACCCAGGCCGGGCGGTGATCCACGTCCACGAGCCAGTTCCAGAAGGCGACGGCCACGACGAGAAGAAGTATGCCCCTAGCCGCGCCGAAGAGAAAGCCCAAAGTGCGGTCCAGCGCCCCGATCCGGCTGTCGATGATGAAGTCCGCGATCTTCATGGTGATGAAGGAGATCACGATCAGCGCGATCAGGAACACGACAGCTGCCGAACCGACGAGCGCGATGCGGTCGTCGTCGGTGTACTTCTTCGCGTAGGGGACGAGGTAGGGATAGAAATAGTATGCGGCGGCTGCAGAGCCGCCCCAGCTTGCGATAGAAAGAACTTCGCGGGAGAAGCCGCGGACCATTGCAAGTACGGCGGAGAAAAGAACGACGCCGATGACAATACCGTCGAAAATCGTAATGGGCATATAAATTCAACTCCAGGACCGCCGTTTATATACGGCTTGGTCGCGCCTCATTGCGTGCTTCCTATAACATCACCGGTGTAGGCGATGAAAGGATCAAACCTCTTCTTCCACACGTCGCAGTGCGCCTTTCGAACCGGCAATGCGTGCAACCAGGTCCGGAAGGCTCTCGATCTCGCTCCAGCGACCGCCGGAACCCTTTGGCAGGTCGGCTGACGCCGAGGGAAGCAGCGCGGCAGAAAAGCCCAGCTTCTCGGCTTCTTTGAGGCGCTGGGACGTCTGTGAAACCGGCCGGACGGCGCCCGACAGGCTGACTTCGCCGAAATAGACACAATTGGCCGGCAGGGCAATACCGGCGAGCGATGAAACCAAGGCCGAGGCCACGGCGAGATCGGCCGCCGGTTCCGAGATGCGGTAACCGCCTGCAATGTTCAGATAGACGTCGTGCTGACCGAGCCGAACGCCGCAATGCGCCTCGAGTACGGCAAGGATCATCGACAGGCGCGCCGAGTCCCAGCCGACCACTGCGCGGCGCGGGGTGCCGAGCGATGTCGGGGCAACGAGCGCCTGCACTTCGACCAGGATCGGGCGCGTGCCCTCCATGCCGGCAAAGACGGCCGCTCCCGGTGATTTCTCGTTGCGCTCGCCAAGGAATAGCTCGGATGGATTGGCAACCTCGCGCAATCCCTTGTCCGACATCTCGAAGACACCGATCTCGTCCGTCGGCCCAAAGCGGTTCTTGACCGTTCGCAGGATGCGATAGTGGTGACCGCGATCGCCTTCGAAGTAGAGCACGGCATCGACCATATGCTCAACGACACGCGGCCCCGCGATCTGTCCGTCCTTGGTGACGTGACCGACAAGAACCATGGCTGCACCGGTCTGTTTCGCGAAGCGGATCATCGACTGAACGCCGGTGCGTACCTGCGTTACGGTTCCGGGCGCGGACTCGGCCAGTTCGCTCCAAAGCGTCTGGATCGAGTCGATGATCACGAGATCGGGCCGCTTGCCTTCGGCGACCGTCGCCAGAATGTCCTCCACATTGGTTTCCGCGGCGAGCAGCACATCGGTGTCGGCAGCCTGCAGGCGCTGCGCCCGCAGCCGTACCTGGGCGACCGCCTCTTCACCCGATACGTAGATGACGCGGTGGCCATGGCGCGATAGAGCTGCCGCTCCCTGCATCAGCAGTGTCGATTTGCCGATGCCGGGATCGCCGCCTATCAGCACGGCCGAGCCGCGCACGAAGCCGCCGCCGAGAGCCCGATCGAGTTCGGAAATGCCTGTGTGGATGCGTGGAGCTTCCTCGATTTCGCCTGACAGCGTCGTCAGGGTGACCGGCCGGCCCTTCTTCGGCGTCTTCGCCGGGCCGCCGCCGATGCCGCCCATCGGGTCTTCTTCGACGATGGTATTCCACTCGCCGCAGTTATCGCATTTGCCCGCCCAGCGGTTGTGGACCGCGCCGCAGCTCTGGCAGATGAAATGTGTCCTGGCCTTCGCCATCAATCATGCTTTCGGTTGGATGGCCGCAACGCGTCGCATCGAATCACTTTGATGGCTCAAATAATCATTCCCGGCACCGATCAAAACTAATGATTTCCCTATCAGGGGCTGCGGTGGCACCTGTTCTCCACTGTCTTGGAGGCCACGACGATGCTGGATTACTCGCTTGCGCATTGGATCGCGTTCTTGACCGCGGCGGTCCTGCTCAATCTGTCGCCCGGTCCGGACATGGCTTTCATTCTCGGCCACACCGTCAAAAGCGGCACGAGGACCGGCTTCGCCGCGCTGTTTGGCATCTGGACGGGCGCCGGCCTGCATGTGGCGATGGCGGCATTTGGTCTTTCGGCGATCCTCGCCGCCTCCGCGCTGGCCTTCTCGGTGGTGAAGTGGGGCGGCGCGATCTACCTCGTCTGGCTCGGCATTCAGGCATTGCGCTCGAAGGGCGGAGGAGGCCTGGTCAATGCGGCAAAGGATGTCCTGCCCTGGAGCCGCGTCTACAAGGAGGGCATCCTCGTTTCGCTGCTGAACCCGAAAGTCGCGGTCTTCTTCCTCGCCTTCCTCCCGCAGTTCGTGGTGGAGGGTGCCGGACCGACGTGGCTGCAGCTGGCGGTCCATGGCGTCTTCATCATTGTCGTTGTAGCCTTCATCGAGCCGCCGCTCATCCTGGCGGGAGGGCGCCTCGCCGATCTCATCAAACGCAGAAAGAGTATCGGCCTCTGGCTCGATCGCGGCCTTGGCGCGCTGCTGGTGGCACTGGGCGTGCGATTGGCGCTAACGACGCGCTAGGTCCTTAGTCTTCCTCGTGCAGGTAACGCCGCTCGTGCCGAAGGCCGATGCTGGTCAGGATTTCGTAGCCGATCGTACCCGCTGACCTAGCGACGTCGTCGACCAGCACGTTCTTTCCGAACAATTCCACGTAATCGCCTGCGCGCACTGCGTTTTCCGGAAGATCAGTGACGTCGAAAATCGTCAGGTCCATGGTGATTCGGCCGGCAATGGGAATCTTCCGGCCAGCCAGGAAGCCATAACCTCCCTCGGGCACGACCTGTCGCAGTGGCACGCCACCGCTCGACTGGCTACGCAGGTAGCCATCGGCATAGCCCGCCGACACGACGGCGAGCCTGCTGTCGCGGGTCAGTTGCAAGGCACGGCCGTAGCCGACGAACTCGCCTGCCTTGGCCGTGCGCACCTGAATGATCCGCGCCTCGGCGGTCACCACCGGTCGCATCGGGTTCGCCAGGCCGTTGACCGCTTCGCCGCCATAGAGTGCTATGCCGGGGCGCGTGAGATCGAAGTGATAGTCGCTGCCGAGGAAGATGCCGCCCGACGCCGCAAGACTTGAAACGATGCCTTCATACGCCGCGCTAACCTGCCGAAATGATTCAAGCTGTTGCTTGTTCATCTCCGAGGAATGGTCGTCACTGCATGCGAGATGGCTCATGACGAGCACCGGCGCAAAACTTGCCGGGCGTGAAACGTCGTCAGCGAGCGCCATTGCCTCTTCCATGGAAAGGCCCAGCCTGTTGAAGCCCGTATCGACATTGAGCGCGCAGGGGTAGTCGCCGTAGTCGGCAAGAACCGCCATCCAAAAGGCGAGTTGCTCCTCCGATGAGATGACCGGGACGAGGTCGTTTTCGAAGAGCCGCCGCTCTGTACCAGGCCAGACGCCGGACAGGACAAAAATGCGGGCGTCGGGCGCATAAGGCCGAAGCGTCACGCCTTCATCGACGGTCGCCACGAAGAAATCGCGTGCGCCGGCCATGAAAAGCGCCTCGCCTGCGTCTTCGATCCCGGTGCCGTAGGCATCCGCCTTCACGACCGCGGAGGCTCGCGCCTTGCCGGAGCGCCGCGCCATGTCCTTCCAGTTTTCCGTCAGCGCCGTCAGATCGACGGTCAGGCGCAGGCCAGCGGAGTCGAATGGGTCTTCATCTTCGAAACTATCAACAAAATCAGTCATCGTGCTTCACAAAAATAGGGAGAGTGCTAGTCGGGTCGCAGTCTAGAGATCAATAAGGCAAAGTGGAAGCAAGCCAAGGAGATATCCATCTTGCGATCACTTTTGTTCAAGACGCAGGGGCGCGCCTGCAGTAGTTTGGTTCGATGGAGAACGTATCGCAGAAAGAGGCGGCCGACGCGATGCCGCTGGCAGGCATGGAGCGGGCACGGTTCTGGCGCGACCGGCGTTTCCGTAACATGGAGTGCCTGAGCGCGAGCTTCGTGACGCATGAATATGCGCCGCATGCCCATGACACCTTCTCGATCGGCGCGATCGAAAGCGGCACGCAGATCGCGACGATGAAGGGCGTCCGGGAGGAAACCGGCGCAGGCGATCTCTATCTCATCGACCCGGGCGTCGTGCATGACGGTGTGCCGGGTGGCGATGGCTATCGCTACCGAATGATCTATCCGGACACCAAACTCTTCGTCGATATCCTCGAAGACGTGACCGGCAAGGCCTTCAACGCCACCCCATCCTTCCCCAAGGAGCTTCTCAGCGATCCCGAGATGGCCGCCACCTTCCACCCCGCCCATCGCGTCTTGGAGAGCGGCGCCGGAGCGTTGGAATCCGAGGAGGCGATGTTTCGCGTGCTTGCCGCGATCTTCCAGCGTTACGGCAGCACGATCGTCGTGCCGGTGGACACCAAGGAGCGCACCGCAGTCGGCCGCGCGCGAGACTATCTGACCGACAATTTCGACAGCGACGTCGGGCTGGACGAATTGGCTAACGTCGCGGGTCTGAGTCGCGCGCATCTCATCCGGGCATTCCGGCGCGAATATCACATCACTCCGCATGCCTTCCTGACCGACAAGCGGGTGCGCGAGGCGCGCAAGCTGTTGCGGGCAGGGCAAGCGCCCGCCGATGTGGCGATCCAGTGCGGTTTCGCCGACCAGGCGCACTTCACCCGCCATTTCAAGGCACGCACGGGCGTCACGCCGGGGCAGTATCGCGTGGGTTGATCACTTTCGTTCAAGACCATCGCCGTGCAACGGCTTAACACCCTCCGAACTTTCGCAGTTCTGGAGGTTTCAATGTTCACTCAAAGGCGACGGACAGACGATTTTCTTGCCGGGGCAAAGGCAATCCTGCCGCTCGTCGTCGCCGTCATTCCGATCGGTCTTGTCTTTGGCGCGGTTTCGGCCACGAAAGGGCTGTCTGCTCTCGAAGCCACTCTGATGAGCGCACTCGTCTTTGCCGGTGGCTCGCAGTTTGTCGCTATGGATATCTGGACGCACCCCGCCAGTTGGGCGGGCGTCGGATTTGCCGCCCTGCTTGTCAATATCCGCCATGTCCTGATGAGCGCATCGATCGGCACGAAGATGCAGGCCTTCTCGGGCTTGCGGAAGTATGCCGCCATGCTGTTCCTCGCCGATGAGATATGGGCGATCGCAGAGTTCCGTGTGGGCGTAGCGCGACTGACGCCATCATGGTTTGCGGGCGTCGCGGCGCCGTTCTATGCAGCCTGGGTCGGGTCGACCCTGGTTGGCGCATCGCTCGGGGCCTTCCTTGGCAACCCTGCCGCGATCGGGCTCGACTTCGCCTTTCCGGCAGTCTTCGTCGTGCTGACAATGGGTTTCTGGAAGGGACGCGCGACGGGCTCGGTGCTCGCCGCGAGTGCGCTGGCCGCTGTTCTGGTGCACCAATTCGTGCCCGGCGTTTGGTACATCGCAGCTGGGGCCCTCGCTGGACTTGCCGCGGCGCTTTGGACAGGCAAGACAAAGGCAGTCACGGCATGACCCTGGACTTACATACGCTTCTTGCGATCCTCGCCATGGCGGCTGCAACGGTGCTGACCCGCATGAGCGGCCTGTTTCTCCTTCGCCATGTCGAGATGACGGAACAGACTCGCACGGCCATCGAGGCGATACCGCCAGCGGTTCTGATGGCTGTCATCGCGCCCACCGCCTTTGCGACAGGCTGGGCCGAAACGGCGGCCTCCCTGGTGACGGCGCTCGCAGCGCGGCGGCTGCCGATGCTCGCAAGTGTTGCCGTCGGTGTGGCGACCGTTGCCATCCTGCGAACTGCCGGCTTGTAGATCGAGCAGTGTGCTGACGGAAAGGGTCCCGTCAGTGCTCTTCGTACTGAATGAAGGAGGGATCGGCGAGGTCGGCGAAGCGGGTGAATTCCGATTGGAAGGCGAGCTTCACCGTACCGGTCGGCCCGTGGCGCTGCTTGGCAATGATGACGTCGGCCGTACCCTTCACCTTGTCGAACAGCGCTTCCCATTCGGCATACTTCGGATCGTTCGGATCGCGCGGCTCGAGGTTCTTGACGTAGTATTCCTCACGGAACACGAAGAGCACGACGTCGGCGTCCTGCTCGATCGAGCCGGATTCACGAAGGTCGGAAAGCTGCGGGCGCTTGTCGTCGCGGCTTTCGACCTGACGCGACAGCTGGGAGAGTGCAATGATCGGAACGTTGAGTTCCTTACCGAGCGCCTTCAGGCCCGTCGTGATCTGGGTGATTTCCTGCACGCGGTTTTCGCCTGATTTGCCCGAGCCGGTCATCAGCTGGATGTAGTCGACGACCAGGCAATCGAGCCCGCGCTGGCGCTTCAGGCGGCGGGCGCGGGCGGAAAGCTGCGCGATCGAGATACCACCGGTCTGGTCGATATAGAGCGGCACCTTCTGCATCATCATCGAGCAGGCAACGAGCTTTTCGAAGTCGGCATCGTTGATGTCGCCGCGGCGGATCTTCGAGGAGGAGACTTCCGTCTGTTCCGAGATGATACGGGTGGCCAGCTGTTCGGAGGACATTTCGAGCGAGTAGAAGCCGACGACGCCGCCGTTCTTGGCCTTGTAGCTGCCATCGGGCTGCACTTCGCCTTCATAGGCAGCCGCGATATTGTAGGCGATGTTGGTCGCTAGCGAAGTCTTGCCCATACCCGGACGACCGGCAAGCACGATCAAGTCAGAACGCTGCAAACCGCCCATTTTGCCGTCAAGCGAATGGATGCCGGTGGAGATGCCGGACAGACCCCCGTCGCGCTCCTTGGCGACGGCTGCCATGTCGATCGCAAGCGCCACGGCATCGTTGAAGGACTGGAAGCCGCCATCGTAGCGGCCGTTCTCGGCGAGTTCGAACAGACGACGTTCCGTATCTTCGATCTGTGTCTGCGGCGGCATGTCGAGCGGGGCGTCATAGGCGATGTTGACGACGTCTTCGCCGATGGTGATCAGCGCGCGACGCAACGCCAGATCGTAGATCGCGCGACCATAGTCCTCGGCATTGATGATGGTGACGGCTTCGCGGGCAAGACGCGCCAGATATTCGGAGACCGTCATGTCACCGACCTTTTCCTCAGCCTTGAGGAAGGTCTTGATCGTCACCGGATTGGCGATCTTGCCCATGCGGATGATGTCGCCCGCGACTTCGAAAATCTTGCGATGCAGCGGTTCGTAGAGATGGATCGGCTTCAGGAAGTCCGACACCCGATAATAGGCGTCGTTGTTCATCAGGATCGCGCCGAGAAGCGCCTGTTCGGCCTCGATATTGTTCGGGGCTTCCCGGTAGTGCTGCTCCGCGGGAGCAACGGCGGCAATCTTTCGAGCGACGTCGTTCATCTTGATCCGTTCTGTCTTGTTCAGCTTCGGGTGTGGCGCGCGCGCGCGACAAAATCAAGTGCGGAAGAGAGAAGACGCCAATGCCGCTGTCGATACAGGGGAGCTTTGCCCATTGTTCGACTTCTCCACAGTCTCACTTGCGGTTAATGCAAAAATACCGAAAGTGTCACCTGCGGAACACGGCCAAAACGACTCACTTCCATTGTGCCTTATTTGGTAGTCTAGGCCTGTCGGAGGAGACTTGCATCCGAGCAGGCGCGTCGGCACTTGAAAAACAACGGAAAATAATATAGGTAGTAAAGATATAATTAGTGCACTAACAAAATGGGGCTGAAATATATGGCAAAACCCACCCTTGGGCGTGAGCTAATCGAAGACCTTGCTGCCTTCAATCGCAAGCTTAGGGCCGTCTTCGACAAGATAGTGCGGGAGCGCAGCATGACGTTGCCGCGCGCCCGGGTCTTCTTCACGCTCAACAAGAAAGATGGGATCAATCAGCGCGAACTTGCCGAACGGCTGGAGCTGGAGACGCCAACGCTCGTCAGGATCCTCGATGCGATGGAAGCGCAGGGCTTCGTGCAGCGGCGCGTGGCCGGCTCCGATCGCCGTGCCAAGGAAATCTACATCACCGAGACCGGCAAGGTCGTGGCGGGTGAGATTGAAGACATCGCAGTAAAAGTGCGGGCGCAGGTCATTGCCGGTATTCCCGAAAGCGATCTGAAGACTACTTTGGACGTGATACGGGCCATGCAAGCCAACCTGCAGGGCATTCGGGGAATTTGAGGTCCTGCCGATGAGCCTCGCCCAGACCGCCAACGACAATGTGGCGCCAAGGCCAGCCGGGGAGGCGAAGCCGGACACGCAACCGATGCCGTCGCCGCCTCCAGCGGCGGGCGTACCGATGCCGGCCTGGAAAATGCCGCTCTACATGGCGGCGTCGGTCCTGCTTTTTCTGACGCAGGGCCTCGGCATGAACCTGCTCACCGCCAATATCTATCAGCTGCAGGGTTCGTTTTCGGCGACCACGACTGAACTCTCCTGGCTGTCGGCGGCTTACATGGCGCCTTACGCCAGCATGTCGATTGCACTCTTCAAGATCCGTAGCCAATACGGCCTTCGCCGTTTCGCTGAACTCGGCATTATCTGCTTCGTCGCTGCGGCGGTGCTCAATCTTCTTATCACCGACCTGCATTCCGCAATCGTCGTGCGCACGCTGAGCGGCATGGCTGCAGCACCGCTGTCGACGCTCGGCTTCCTCTACATGCTGGAGCCTTTCCCCCAGGAAAAGAAGCTCTCGCTGGGGATCAGCCTTGCGCTGATGTGTACGTTGTTTGCTTCGCCGGTGGCGCGCATCGTCTCGCCCTCGCTGCTTCATTTCGGCGGCTACCAGGCGCTCTATATGTTCGAGATGGGGCTCGCGCTCGTCGCCTTTCCAATCATCTATCTGCTGCCGCTCACAGCACCGCCGCGGGCCAATGTCATCCAGCAGCAGGATATAGTGAGCTATCTCCTGCTGGCGGTCGGCTTCGGATGTCTCGCCGTCGTATTGACGCTTGGCCGGCTCTATTGGTGGTTCGAGGCGCCGTGGATCGGCGTGCTGCTGGCGGTGTCGGTCGGCTCGCTTGCGCTCATGCTCGCCATGGAGTTGCCACGCGCCAGTCCCCTGATCGATTTCCGCTGGCTGTTCACCGGCGCGAACATGCGGATGGCAGGCGTCCTGCTGCTCTTCCGCTTCGTCTCCTCCGAGCAGTCGTCAACCGCTGCCAATTTCTATCAGCAGCTCGGGCTTCTGAACGATCAGACCGTGACGCTCTACGCGATCATTCTCCTCGCCTCGTTGGTTGGTGGTCTTTTCTGCGCATTTCTGATGACGACCCGTTACGTCGAGACTGCCCACGTGCTGGCGCTCGCCCTTATTGCAGCCGGCGCCTTCATGGACAGCCAGTCGACGAGCCTGACGCGTCCGCCTCAGATGTATCTGAGCCAGGCGATGGTCGCCGCCGGTGCGGCGATGTTCCTGCCGCCTGTCATGGCGAATGGCTTCAAGGCGGCGATCTCCCGCGGCGTGCAGTATATCGTGAATTTCCTGGTGATCTTCGTCTTCACGCAGAGCATTGGCTCGCTCTTTGCCTCGGCGATGCTCGGGACTTTCGTGACGATCCGGGAGAAGTTCCACTCGAACGTGCTCGTCGAGCATATTCTGCTGCAAGATCCGATCGTGGCGCAGCGCATCTCCCAGATGAGCGCGGCCTACGGCAAAGTGCTTGGCGACAAGACGCTGCTCAACGCGGAGGCCCTGATGTTGCTCGCGCAGCAGGTCAGCCGCGAGGCCTATATTCTCGCCTACAACGATACGTTCCTTGTCATCGGCTACTCCTCCGTCTTCGGCCTGATCGTCATTCTTCTGCATCAAGCGTGGCGCCGGCTGCCGTGGTCAGGGACAGGCCAGTCCGATGCAATCCCCGCTCAATCGTGATCTCAGGGCGTCAGCATGTTGAAATTTCTTCGGTCCCCCTCGACCATCATCGCAGTGCTCGCCGGCATCGCCGGCGTCCTGCTCGTTCTCTATGCATGGCGCCTTCCGCCGTTCGTCACGTCAGTGGAGACGACCGACAATGCCTATGTTCGAGGCTACGTCACGATCTTGAGTCCACAGGTGAGCGGCTATGTCGTCGATGTGCCCGTGAAGGACTATCAGCAGGTCAAGCAGGGCGACACGCTCGCCCAGATCGATGACCGCATTTACGTCCAGAAGCTTGCCCAGGCGCGTGCTGCGCTCGACGGGCAGAAGGCGTCGCTCGAGAATTCCCGCCAGTCCGAGCTTGCGGCAAAGGCGAGTATCGCCTCCAGCGAGGCGCAGATCGATAGCGCGAACGCAGCGTTGACGCGCGCGCAGCAGGCCTGGGATCGCGTAAACAACCTCAGCAACCGCGGGATCGCATCGCAGAGCGAGACAGAGGCCGCACAGGCGACGCTTGACCAGGCAAAGGCCGCCCTGAACCAGGCGAAGGCCGCACTCGAGGTTTCCAAGCAAAACCTTGCCACGATCATCGTCAACCGTTCGCTGCTGGAAGCCAACGTCTCAAGCGCTGAAGCCGTGGTGCATCTGGCGGAAATCGACCTCCAGAACACCAGGATCCTGGCGCCACGCGACGGTCACCTCGGCGAAGTCGGGGTTCGAATCGGGCAGTACGTGACGGCCGGCACGCAGCTCATGGCGGTCGTGCCGGAGGACGTCTGGGTCGTCGCGAATTTCAAGGAAACGCAGCTTTACGGCATGCAGGTCGGCCAGCCGGTAACCATCACCGTCGATGCGCTCGGCAGGCGGCAGCTGAGGGGGTACATCGAGCGCTTCTCGCCGGCCGCCGGATCGGAGTTCGCGGTCATCAAGGCTGACAATGCGACCGGCAATTTCGTGAAGATCGCGCAGCGTGTCGGCGTGCGCATCCGCTTCGATCCCGACCAGCCGGCAGTCAAGGACTTGGGCCCGGGTCTCTCGGTCGTCGTCGATGTCGACAAAAGTGCCGCGCCGCAACAGAACACAGCATCCAAATAAGCAGAAAGCCCGGCGTGAGCCGGGCTTTCGTACATTCCAGAGAGGTTTCTCTGAAGATTAAGCTTCGTCGCCTTCGAGGTCGGCTTCCGGATCGAAGAAGTCTTCCGGACGCAGGGCGTCTTCGTCAACGCCGTAGATGGCATCGACGGAGGTGAGGGTTTCGCCCTTCGCCTGACGGCCAGCTTCTTCAGCCGAACGCGCAACGTTGAGCTCGACGTGAATTTCGACTTCAGCGTGGAGCTGCAGTTCAACCTTGTGCAGGCCGATCGACTTGATCGGGGTGTTCAGGTGAACCTGGTTGCGGCCGACGTTGAAGCCTTCGGCAGCGAGGATTTCAACGACGTCGCGAGCAGCAACCGAGCCGTACAGCTGGCCGGTTTCGCCAGCCGAGCGAACGACGATGAAGGACTTGCCGTCGAGAACGTCAGCAACCTTCTGTGCTTCCGACTTGCGCTCGAGGTTACGAGCTTCGAGCGTTGCACGCTCGGATTCGAAACGCTTCTTGTTGGCTTCGTTGGCGCGAAGAGCCTTGCCGAGCGGCAGGAGGTAGTTACGAGCGAAGCCGTCGCGAACCTTTACGGTTTCGCCCATCTGGCCGAGCTTGGAGATGCGTTCAAGAAGAATGACTTCCATGTTGGTGTTCCTTTCGTGTCTTTAGATTTTCGTGTCTGTCTGTTTGGGGGCATCGACATCCTTGTTCGGGGTCAGTGCGATCGCCTTGCGGGTATCGCTCAGTCCCACCACGAGGATGAAAAAGGCTGGCACCATCAGGACGAGCGATGCCAGGTAGCAGAGGATGAGTGCCGGCAGGCGCCAATCCTTGCCGCGCGTGCGGAAGTGCAGCGCGGCGAAGCCGGAAAGCAGGAAGCCGGCGCCGAAGGTGCCGACGACGGTTGCTCCGATCATCGCCGGTATGCCGCCGAAGAACGTGGCGGCAAGCCCAACGAGAAAAACGAAGATTGAATTGCGGTTCATGCGCAGTGCCGAAGGAATGTCCTCACGCGGACGCAGACCACGGCCGGATGCACTGACGATCCGGGTTGCGATGTGGTAGGCGGAAAACAGCATGACCACCCACATGCCACCCTGGATGGCAGGCAGCATGAGCAGGACCAGCGATTTGGTTTGTGCCGTCACTGCCGGATCGGGCGAAAACTCTGGCTGCTGCTGCGCAAGCGAGCCGAACAGGACATCGACCAGCCGGTCGATGAGCTCAGGACCGTAACCGATCATCACGCCAACGACGATCACCGCGATGGTGACGAGGCCGCAGAGATGCAGCAGGATATCCGAAAGCGGATACCAGGCCATCAGATGCTCAGGCCCGCCAAGCTCCGAGGCGGGACGGGCAAGATTCGCAAGGTGGCTGAGCCACCCGGCCGGAAGCAGCGTGACCAGCGTCATCATCAGCGCGAAGGACGGCGAGATGGCGATCGCGCCGACTACAGCGGCTGCGACGACGGCAGAGATTGCCGCCATGTTGCCCCAGCCGAGGCCGACGAGAAGAATGGGAAGTGCCGAAGCAGCGTAGAGGACCGCGCTGAACGACGGCTGCAGGCTCGCGCCGAGCACCAGAAGTGCTGCGGTCACTCCGGCGAGTGCGCCAATGCTTAGCGTTTTTGTGTTCAGTCGGTTCACGGTCGCTGTCCTGCTTCATCGAGCAGTTAGAGGGTTCTTCTGAACAGCTTCAGAAAAGCCTCAACATGGGTTTTAAGAGTTCCGATCCGCGCCCATCGCGAAAGGGAGAAGGGAAGGCACTGCTGCCTTCCCTCGATTTGGTCTCGTCGGCTGATTAAGCGACGACGTACGGCAGCAGGCCGAGGAAACGAGCGCGCTTGATCGCCTGGGCGAGTTCGCGCTGCTTCTTCTGGGAAACAGCCGTGATACGGGAAGGAACGATCTTGCCGCGCTCGGAAATGTAGCGCTGCAGGAGACGAACGTCCTTGTAGTCGATGCGCGGAGCGTTTGCGCCGGAGAACGGGCAAGTCTTGCGACGACGGTGGAACGGGCGACGAACCGGAGCGGAGGAAGCTTCAGACATTCTTAGATCTCCTTATGCACGGTCTTCGCGGGGAGCACGGTCCGGACGCGGACCACGCTGGAAGTCGCCATCCCGGCGCGGCGGACGGTCGCCGAACTCGCGGCGCGGGCCACGGTCGCCGCCTTCACGCGGGCCGCGGTCGTCGCGGTCGCGCTTCTGCATCATGGCAGACGGGCCTTCTTCGTGCTTTTCAACAGCGATCGTCATGTAGCGCAGGACGTCTTCGCTGATGCGCATCTGACGTTCCATTTCCTGCACGGCAGCAGCCGGGGCGTCGATGTCGACGAGAACGTAGTGAGCCTTGCGGTTCTTCTTGATACGGTAGGTGAGGGACTTGAGGCCCCAGTTTTCTACGCGCCCGACCTTACCGCCGTTAGCTTCGATAACACCCTTGTACTGTTCTACGAGGGCATCAACCTGCTGAGCGGAAATATCCTGTCGGGCAAGGAATACATGTTCATAAAGAGCCATGACAGCTTTGCCTTTCTTGCGTTTATTCAACCCGATATTCGGCGGCTAAGCCTCAACGACTGCTCCTGAATGGGCGGACCCAGGCAAGAAAAGCGTTTCCGAGACGGTCGAGAGCGGAGACACGGGAGGCTGGAACGCTTCCGTTCCGAACGATTTCCCGTAGGAAAACCGGCCCTCCGTTCAGCCACCAGCCAGAAGACCGGGTTTGCGAACAGGGCGCTTATACGGATTTTTGGCGGAAACGCAAGGGACAGTCAGCAATGTTCTCGTTGCGAGTTCAACGACGGTAGCCCGGCCTTGCGCAGCCCGTCGACGAAATGGTCGTAGTGACCGGGGTCGACGTAGGGCGTCAGGATCTTCCAGTAATGCTCCAGGTCGGCGGGGACATTCGCGAGAATTTCCGGGATCAGGCGCTGTGCCTCCTCGCGCCGCTGCAATTGCCCCAGGCTTGCAAGAAGAACGACGCGGTTGAAATAGGCGCGTCGCAGGGAAAGGCCGCGCTCGGAATAGTGGATCGCTTCCTCGTAGTTGCCGAGATGGTAGTTCGACAGCGCCAGCCGGTCGAGGATGAGGTAGGCCAGGGGATCATGCGGGCTGAGCCGCAGGGCCATATGGAGTGGATCGCAAGCTGCCGCAAAGTGGCCAGTGAAGATTCTGGCCCACCCAAGTCCCATATGCGCCAGCGCGAAATTGGGATTGAGATCGATCGCCTGCTGTGCCTCTTCTACTGCGGCCGGGGCGTTGTGAGCGACGAAATGGCCAAGACACATGGCGTAGTGGGAATAGGGATCGCGCGGATCGAGCGCCACTGCGCGCTCTGCCTCCGCCCGAAGTTCCGTGCTGTCCCTGTCGACATCGCTGCTGAAGCCGTGGAAACAGCGCGCGTAGAGCGAGCGAGCCAGCATCATGTGAGCGCGTGCGAATTCGGGGTCGAGCTCGATGGCTCGGCGATGCCAGGCTATGGATTCGATGAAGTGTTCGGCGGTATCCTGGGCATTGTGGAGCCATGTGCCGCGCATATGGCTTTCATAGGCATCAAGATTGTCCGTCGTTCTAAGCAGTGCCCGGCGGCTTTCGCCTATCAGGATTTCCGGCTCGATGGCGCCGACGACATTTTGGGTGAGCTCGTCCTGGATGGCGAAGATGTCGGCGATTTCGCGGTCGTAGCGCTGTGCCCAGAGGTGAACGCCGCTCTCCGCTTCGATCAGCTGCCCCGTGACGCGGACCCGCGTCCCGGACCTGCGCACACTACCCTCCACGAGATAGCGGACACCGAGATCGCGTCCAATCTGCTTCACGTCGACGGCCCGCCCCTTATAGGCGAAGGAAGAATTCTGGGCGATGACGAAAAACCAGCGGTAGAGCGAAAGCGCGGTGATGATGTCTTCGGTCAAGCCATCGGCGAAGAACTCCTGCTCTGGGTCATCGGACATGTTGACGAAGGGCAATACCGCAATCGAGGGTTTGTCAGGCAGTCGGAGCGGCCCCCCGAGCGCGCCGCCCTCCACGGGGTCCTCGCCGGTCCAGTCGACCTTATGCACAGGCACCGGGCGCGGAATGTTCTTCAGCGTACGATCGCCCATCGGCACGAGAGGGAAGTCCAGCTTCCCTTCGATCTGCTCGCGCAAGGCGCCAGAGATGCAGATACCCGAAGGTAGCGCCACCTCCTGAAGGCGGGCGGCGACATTCACCCCGTCGCCGAGCAGGTTATCGCCGGAAACCACGACGTCCCCGAGATTGAGCCCGAGGCGAAACTCCATTCGGCGATCCACAGGCAAGTCGGCGTTTCGGCGATTGAGCGCGCGCTGGATGGCGACCGCTGCGCGAACGCCTTGCACTGCGCTATGGAATTCCGCCACCACGCTGTCTCCGGAGCTGCCGAAAATCCGCCCGCCATGCTCGCAAACGAGGTCACCAATCGTGGTGCTGTAGACGCTCAGGGTCGCAAGCGCATCCTCCTCGTTGGCTGCAACAAGGCTGCTGTAACCGGCCACGTCGCCGGCAAGGATTACTGCGAGCTTCCGTTCCACGGAATGAGCTCCCCGCGGCCCTACACAGAGCCCTACAAACGTAGCTGAATTGCGCAGGACGGAGAAGCGGAAATTGCCGCGCGGGCAAAGTTCTCGAAACTTGTCGTTGTGGCGACTTGCGTGGGGCGGGCCCCGATGCAATGGTTTCAGGGCAGTGATCTGGCCGTCGACGGCCAGATCGTGACGCATCGTCCGGTTGCCTTAGATCGGCATCGGGTACTGGCGATGAACCGCCTCGATTTCCACGAGAAGGTCGTGCGACAGCTTGAGATTGACGGAGCTCAGGTCTGTCTCGAGCTGTTTCATCGTCGTCGCGCCGATAATCACCGAAGCCATGAAGCGGCGATGCAGGCAGAAGGCGAGCGCCATCGCAGCAGGATCGAGCCCATGCCGTGCAGCGATGTCGAGATAAGCCTTCGTCGGTGCTTCCTGCAAAGGCTGCAGCCGACCGCCGAGATCGCCATTGATCGCCCCGCGCGAGCCTTCCGGCTTGGCGCCGTCGATATACTTGCCGCTCAGGATGCCGCCGGCGAGGGGGGAATAGGCGAGCAGGCCGACATCCTCGTGATGCGACAGCTCCGCCAGATCGAGGTCGTGGTGGCGGTAGAGCAGATTATATTCGTTCTGGATCGTGGCAACGCGCGGCAGGCCGAGCTGTTCGGCGAGCGTCAGATACTTCTGGGTGCCCCAGGTGGTTTCGTTGGAAAGGCCGAAGGCGCGAACCTTGCCTTCGCTCACAAGAGCACCCATCGTTTCCAATATCTCCGTGATATTGGCGACGGCCTTGGCGTGGTCCTGCTTGAAGGGATCGTAGTGCCAAGCCTGACGGAAATGGAAATGTCCGCGGCTCGGCCAATGAATCTGGTAGAGGTCGACATAGTCGGTCCGCAGGCGCTTCAGGCTTGCCTCGATCGCCAGGCGAATATTCTTTGCGTCGGCACCGTCGCCGTTGCGGATGTAGGAACGGCCGGGGCCCGCGACCTTCGTCGCGAGCACGATATCCTTGCGCTTGCCCGTCTTCTGGAACCAGCTGCCGATGTAGTCTTCGGTCAGCCCCTGCGTTTCCGCCGAAACGGGCGTAGTCGGATAGAGCTCGGCCGTGTCGAAGAAGTTGACGCCCTCCTCGACGGAATGGTCCATCTGCTCGTGCGCTTCGATCTCGGTGTTTTGCGTGCCCCACGTCATGGTGCCGAGGCAGATTTCGGACACGGAAATATCCGTGCGGCCAAGTTTCCTGTATTTCATCTGAAAGCCTTGAAAGTGATCTGAAAAAGAAATGGTCTGGAGGGGCGGCGCAAATCTAGACTGTAATTGAGTAAGCGCAAGGGGCCAAAACGCTGCGTTCTCGCAGCTGCAAAAGCCTTGGAGCGCGGGGCTCCGGCACTTGACTCTGCAGGAAAGAATGTCAATTGGAGGCGAAATAACCAGAGGTCCAATTATAAAGGACATAGGATGACCATCGCTTTCACATTTCCGGGGCAGGGCAGCCAGGCTGTCGGCATGGGCAAGGATCTCGCTGAAAACTTCGCCGAGGCACGCGCCGTCTTCCAAGAAGTCGACGAAGCGCTGGGCGAGAAGCTGTCCGAGACGATGTTCAATGGGCCGGAAGATACGCTGACCCTGACGGCCAATGCGCAGCCGGCCTTGATGGCGGTGTCGATGGCGGTTATCCGGGTCCTCGAAACCAACGGCGTCGACCTAAAGGCAAAGGTCTCCTATGTCGCCGGTCATTCGCTAGGCGAATACTCAGCGCTCTGCGCCGCAGGAACCTTCTCGCTGGCCGACACTGCACGGTTGCTCCGCATCCGCGGCAACGCCATGCAGGCCGCCGTACCGGTCGGCGTCGGCGCGATGGCGGCCATTATTGGCCTTGAACATGCCGATGTCGCCGCCGTCTGCGAGGAAGCCTCGGCCGTCGGCTCCTGCCAGATCGCCAACGACAACGGCGGCGGTCAGATCGTCATATCAGGCGAGAAGGCGGCCGTCGAAAAGGGCGCTGCGATTGCGACCGAGAAGGGCGCCAAGCGCGCGATCCTGCTTCCGGTCTCCGCTCCCTTCCATTCTTCGCTGATGGCCCCAGCTGCAGAAGCGATGCGCGAAGCGCTGGCCGGCGTGAGGAAGTCCAACCCGGTCGTGCCTCTTATCGCCAACGTGCGCGCTGCGCCGGTGACCGACGCCGACGAGATTGCAAAGCTGCTCGTGGAGCAGGTGACGGGCCAGGTCCGCTGGCGCGAGACTGTCGAGTGGTTCGCGGCCAATGGCGCGACGACGCTTTACGAGGTCGGCTCCGGCAAGGTCCTGACCGGCCTTGCACGCCGCATCGACAAGACGGTGAACGGCATCGCCGTCAACACGCCTGCTGATATCGACGCGGCCGTTGCCGCCCTGATGGCCTGATAGATTTCACGATTACAAGGAACACTACCCATGCTCGATCTTTCCGGCCGCAAGGCTCTGGTTACCGGCGCATCCGGCGGCATCGGCGAAGAAATCGCCCGTATCTTGCATAAGCAGGGCGCAATCGTCGGCCTTCATGGCACCCGCGTCGAGAAGCTTGAGGCGCTGGCCAACGATCTCGGCGATCGTGTCAAGATCTTCCCGGCCAACCTCGCAGACCGCGATGAAGTCAAGGCGCTCGGCGTCAAGGCGGAAGCCGATCTCGAAGGTGTGGACATCCTCGTCAACAACGCCGGCATCACCAAGGACGGCCTGTTTGTGCGCATGAGCGACGAGGACTGGGATAGCGTCATCGAAGTGAACCTGACGGCGATGTTCCGCCTGACGCGCGAGATGACCCATCCGATGATGCGCCGCCGCTATGGCCGTATCATCAACATCACGTCGGTCGTAGGCGTGACCGGCAATCCGGGCCAGGCCAATTACTGCGCCTCCAAGGCGGGCATGATCGGCTTCACGAAGTCACTGGCTCAGGAGATCGCAACCCGCAACGTCACGGTCAACTGCGTGGCGCCTGGCTTCATCGAGTCCGCCATGACCGGCAAGCTGAACGACAAGCAGAAGGAAGCGATCATGGGAGCGATCCCGATGAAACGCATGGGCACCGGCGCGGAAGTCGCCTCTGCGGTTGCCTATCTCGCCTCGTCGGAAGCTGCTTATATGACAGGCCAGACGCTGCACGTAAACGGCGGCATGGCCATGATCTGAAACGGGAAACTGCGTTTCGAGGCAGTTTTCGCCGCAATAGCGTGTTGAGCAACCCGATGGGGTTGATTTTCTGGCTTTGCGGCAGACTTAAACCGTGTTAAGCGGGCCATGACTGTGAACAGTCTCCCGAGAAAGCAGACGGACCGGCGGGCTTTTGTGCAAGCCTGGGACATTTCTGGTAGCCGGGTTCAAAGAGTTTGCCGAGGGTGGCTTAACGGCGCCGCAGGCTGAAACAGGGTAGGGATGTCACAAGGCATTCTGATCAGGATATAAGGTCGAGGAAACCGACATGAGCGATATCGCAGAACGCGTAAAGAAAATTGTTATTGATCATCTTGGCGTCGACGCCGACAAGGTTGTTGAAAGCGCCAGCTTTATCGACGATCTGGGCGCTGACTCGCTCGACACCGTCGAACTGGTCATGGCGTTCGAAGAAGAATTCGGCGTTGAGATTCCGGACGACGCTGCAGACTCGATCCTGACGGTCGGCGATGCCGTGAAGTTTATCGAAAAGGCTCAGGCTTAATCCTGAGCGATTGAGAAAAGGGCGGACCCGGAGTCCGCCCTTTTTATTTCTGGCATGGTTCTCCAAGAACATAAAAGGCGGGGGAATGCAGTCGATGAGACGGGTCGTCATAACAGGTACCGGCATGGTATCACCCTTGGGATGCGGAACAGAAGTGACGTGGTCCCGCTTGCTTGCGGGTCAGAACGGCGCCCGCCTTGTCACTGAATTCGAAGTCGACGATCTGCCCGCAAAGATTGCCTGCCGCATTCCGGTTGGTGACGGCAGCAACGGCACCTTCAACGCCGACGACTGGATGGAGCCTAAGGAACAGCGCAAGGTTGATCCGTTTATCATCTACGGCATGGCCGCCGCTGATATGGCGCTTAAAGATGCGAACTGGCACCCCGAGAGCGATGAGGACCAGGTTGCGACCGGCGTCTTGATCGGCTCCGGCATTGGCGGCATCGAGGGCATTGTCGAAGCAGGCTATACGCTGCGCGACAAAGGCCCGCGCCGCATTTCGCCCTTCTTCATTCCTGGCCGTCTGATCAACCTCGTATCCGGACAGGTGTCGATCCGCCACAAGCTGCGCGGGCCGAACCACTCGGTGGTCACGGCATGCTCGACTGGCGCTCACGCGATCGGTGACGCTGCCCGTCTCATCGCGTTCGGCGATGCGGACGTCATGGTTGCTGGCGGCACCGAGTCCCCGGTCAGCCGCATCTCGCTCGCCGGCTTTGCCGCCTGCAAGGCGCTCTCCACCCAGCACAACGACGATCCGACCAAAGCGTCGCGCCCCTATGACAAGGACCGTGATGGGTTCGTCATGGGTGAGGGGGCCGGTATCGTCGTTCTCGAAGAGCTGGAACATGCCAAGGCGCGCGGCGCCAAGATCTATGCCGAAGTGGTCGGCTATGGCCTCTCGGGCGATGCCTATCACATCACGGCTCCGTCCGAGGACGGTGAAGGCGCGCAGCGCTGCATGACGATGGCGTTGAAGCGAGCCGGCTTGACCGCTGCCGATATCGACTACATCAACGCGCATGGCACGTCGACGATGGCCGACACGATCGAGCTCGGCGCGGTGGAGCGTCTGGTTGGTAATGCAGCCTCCAAGATCTCGATGTCGTCGACGAAGTCCGCGACCGGTCATCTGCTCGGTGCTGCCGGCGCGATCGAGGCCATCTTCGCAACGCTTGCAATCCGGGACAATGTCGCGCCTCCGACGCTCAACCTCGACAATCCTGAGCGCGAGACCGCGATCGACCTCGTCCCGCACAAGGCCAGGCAGCGGGAAATCAACGTCGCCCTGTCGAATTCCTTCGGATTCGGCGGCACGAATGCCTCGCTGGTGCTGCGCCGCTACGTCGCCTGAGTTCAGGCGTTGACGTTCTGGCGGTGGGGCTGCACCTTGCGCGGCGTGGCCCCACCTGCATTTTGCCGCATTGCTTAGCAAGAAGCGGGACTTGAGGCCAAGTTTAGAGGATTGCCGGTGAACGATACGAACCAAAACAACGGGACGATCGGCGAGGAGAGCCAGCAGACGCAGAGTGGGCCGATCATTCCCAAGTCGCCAAGCGAGGCGCTGCGGCCGGAACGCGTGCCCGAGCCGCCGAAGCGCTCGAAGAAAGCGCGCAGCCAGGTTATCATTTTCCTGAACTTCCTGATGACGCTGGTCGTCCTCGGCTGCGCAGCCGCTGTCTTCCTCTTCTACTACGCGATCTCGGCCTACCAAGATCCTGGTCCGCTGGAGACGAATACGAACTTCATCGTGCGAAATGGTGCCGGCGTTGCTGAAATTGCCGCGAGCCTTGAACGAAACAACATCGTCTCGGATGCCCGTATCTTCCGCTACCTCACGGCAACCCACCTTGATGATGGCGAGAGCCTCAAGGCGGGTGAGTACGAAATCAAGGCACATGCTTCCATGAACGACATCATGGAACTGCTGAAATCCGGGAAGTCGATCCTGTATTCCGTCGCCTTCCCCGAGGGCCTCACCGTCCGCCAGATGTTCAATCGCCTGAACGAGGATGCCGTGCTGGAAGGCGATCTCCCGGCTGTCGTCCCCGCAGAGGGAAGCCTCCGCCCGGATACCTACAAGTTCTCGCGCGGCACGAAGCGGGTCGAAATCATCGAGCAGATGGCTGCGGCCCAGCAGAAGCTGGTCGAGCAGGTTTGGGACAAGCGCGACCCGTCGCTGCAACTCAAGTCAAAGGACGAACTGGTCGTCCTCGCCTCGATCGTCGAGAAGGAGACTGGCGTTCCCGATGAGCGTGCCCACGTGGCTTCCGTCTTCCTTAACCGGCTGGGCAAGGGGATGCGCCTTCAATCAGATCCGACAATCATCTACGGGTTGTTCGGCGGCGACGGAAAGCCGACGGATCGCCCGATCTATCAGTCGGACCTGAAGAAGGAAACGCCCTACAACACCTACGTGATCAAGGGGCTTCCCCCGACGCCGATCGCCAATCCGGGCCGTGATGCGCTGGAGGCTGTCGCCAATCCGTGGAAGACGCAGGATCTGTATTTCGTCGCCGATGGCTCCGGCGGGCACGTTTTTGCAGCCACTCTTGAGGAGCATAACGCGAACGTCAAGCGCTGGCGCCAACTGGAAGCCGCCAAGGGAGCCGATCCCAATATTGCGGTCGACGGACAGCCCGAGAGCCAGACGCAGCCGGACACACCTGCCGCGCCTGCTGCCCAAAAGAAAAAGAAGACGAACTGATTTTTGGAGGCTCGCATGGCTTTGCAGTCCATGACCGGTTTTGCGCGGCGAGAAGGCACGAGCGGCCGTTGGCGTTGGGCTTGGGAGTTGCGTTCGGTCAACGGCAAGGGCCTTGACCTGCGCTTGCGCTTCCCGCCGGGGCTGGAGCGTATGGAGAGCGACGTGCGTCGCCTTGCCGGCGAGCGCTTCAGCCGAGGCAATATGCAGGCGTCGCTTTCCGTCTCTGCCGGTGAAAGCCGCATTGAAACCGTCCTCAATCAGGAAGCGCTTTCCGCTGTGCTCGCCTTGCGCGATCAGCTTGGCGGCATCATCGATCCCGCGCCGTTGCAGCTGGATACATTGCTCGCCATCCGGGGTATCATCGAATTCCGCGAGAGCGAGGACGGTGATGAAGCGATCGCCGCCCGCGATTCCGATATTGTGGAAGGCCTGATCGCAGCTCTCGCCGACCTACGGCACATGCGCGAGACGGAAGGTGCCGCTCTGTTGCGCGTACTTCTCGACCATGTGGCCACCATCGAGGGATTGACAGAGGTGATCGAGCGTGACCCCTCCCGCTCTCCGCAGGAGATCTCGACGAGATTGGCCGCGCAGGTCGCATTGCTGATGGATGGATCGGGAAAGCTGGATCGCGACCGGCTGCATGCGGAAGCTGCTCTGCTCGCCACCAAGGCGGATCTCCGTGAAGAGATCGATCGCCTGAAAGCGCATGTGGTTGCCGCTCGCGACCTGCTCGGCAAGGGCGGCCCGGTCGGGCGTAAGCTGGATTTCCTTGCACAGGAATTTAACCGAGAATCGAATACTATCTGCTCGAAGTCGAATGCCGCGGCAATCACCGCCGCCGGCATCGAACTGAAAGTCGTCATCGACCAGTTCCGCGAGCAGGTCCAGAATCTGGAGTGATACATGAGCCCGGCCCAGTCGAGCACACCCACCAAAATCGCCCGGCGCGGGCTGATGCTTGTCCTGTCCTCGCCCTCGGGCGCAGGCAAGTCGACAATTGCTGGCAACCTTCTCCGAGACGACCACAGCCTCGAAATCTCTGTCAGCGTTACGACCAGGGCCAAGCGGCCGAGCGAGATTGCCGGCAAGCATTATCACTTTATCACTGTACCGCAGTTCGAGAGGATGCGCGACTCAGGCGATCTGCTCGAATGGGCGGAGGTTCACGGCAACTTTTACGGCACGCCGCGCGAGCCCGTGGAATCGGCCATGGCCGAAGGTCGCGACATGCTGTTCGATATCGACTGGCAGGGTGCCTTGCAGCTTCAGGACAAGATGAAGGCCGATATCGTTTCGATCTTCGTGCTGCCGCCCACCATGACCGAACTGCAGTCTCGCTTGCATCGCCGGGCCGAGGATTCGGAAGAGGTCATTCGTACGCGGCTTTTGAATTCGCGCGCGGAGATCGAACGCTGGCGCGAATACGACTATGTCATCGTCAACGACGATCTCGATGAGGCTTTTCGCAATGTGAGCTGCATCGTCAATGCCGAACGCGTCCGCCGCGACCGGCGTTACGGCTTGTTCGATTTCGTCAACGGGCTGCTGACTGAAGAGCCGAACCTTTAGGACCTGCACGGTCGATGCAATGGTGCTTGCGGCTAGATCAACTGACCGGGCCGATATGCTGTCACGCGATTCACTATCCTGGAAAGTCGGCGTGCCCTAAGCGAACGCTGGCTAGAGGCAATTCGCCAGTCGAACAAACTCTTCGACTGAAAGCGTTTCGGCCCGTCGTTGCGGGTCGATATCCGCCTTCTTCAACAAGACTTCGCCCCCCAGCGGCTTTAGGCTCTGCCGCAGCATCTTGCGTCGCTGGCCGAAGGCGGCATGCGTGACCTTCTCCAGATCGGCGACCGAGCAGGGGATCGGGCTTTGCTTTGGGGTCAGATGAACGACAGTCGACGTTACTTTCGGCGGCGGCGTGAAAGCTTGCGGCGGAATGTCAAACGCCATCCGTGCGTTCGTACGCCATCCGCAAAGCACGCCAAGACGTCCATAGTGGTCGTCGTCTTCGGCCGCAACGACGCGCTCTCCCACTTCCTTCTGAAACATCAGCGTCAGCGAGTCCCAGAAAGGAGGCCACTGCTTCGGCAGGATCCAATTGACCAGCAGCTGCGTGCCGACATTGTAGGGCAGGTTGGCAATGATCTTCACCGGTCCCTCGGGCGTCAGAGCTTCGAAGTCCGTCTTCAGCGCATCGCCTTCGATGACCTCGAGCCTCCCCGGATAGTGATCCGCGATTTCCGAAAGCGCGGGTAAACAGCGAGAATCACGCTCGACGGCGATCACCTTCTTTGCACCCAATGCCAGAATGGCGCGCGTCAGGCCGCCGGGACCCGGACCGACCTCAAAAACCGTGGCTCCTTCCAAGGAGCCGGCTGTGCGAGCAACCTTCTGCGTCAGGTTGAGATCGAGCAAGAAGTTCTGGCCGAGCGCCTTGCGCGCATCGAGGCCATGGCGCTGAATGACATCGCGAAGGGGCGGCAGCCCATCCAAGGCAGCCATCAACGATGCCCTTCTGTGGTGCGTCCGAGGTGACCGGCGAGCTTCAGCGCCGCGACGAGACTGTTTTCACGCGCAAGGCCCTTGCCGGCGATCCCGAAGGCGGTGCCGTGATCGGGCGAGGTGCGCACAAAGGGCAATCCCAGCGTGACGTTGACAGCGTCGTCGAAGCCAAGTGCCTTGGCCGGTATCAGGGCCTGGTCGTGATACATGCAGATCGCAACGTCGTAACGCGCTCTGGCGTCGTCGTGGAACATCGTATCGGCAGGCAGCGGACCGATTGCGTTTATTCCCTCGGATCTCAGGAATTGGATGGCCGGTTTGATGACCGTTTCATCCTCTTTGCCGATCGCACCGTCTTCTCCGGCGTGTGGATTGAGACCGGCTATCGCGAGCCGGGGTTGCTCGATCCCGAAGCGACGCCTGAGATCGGCATCAGCAATCCGGCAAGTCTCGATGATGAGATCGGCCGTCAGTGCCTGAGGCACATCCTTGAGCGGAATATGAATTGTAACAGGAATGGTGCGGAGCTTCGGACCCGCGAGCATCATCACCGGCATCCCCGCCTGTCCAGTCGCACGCGCGGCGAGATCGGCCAGAAACTCAGTGTGTCCGGGGAAGGGAAAGCCGGATTCGTAGAGAACGGACTTGGCGATCGGGTTGGTGACGACGCCGAGGGCTTCGCCACTCATTGTCAGCGAGACAGCTCTTTCGATCGCGGCGATCGTGCTCTTTGCCGTCGCCACATGCGGCTCACCCGCTACAACGTCGATACCTGCGGCAATGGGGAGCACGGGGAGGGCATCTGCAAAGACATCATTGGCGTTGGTGCAATCGGTCTCGCGAATGGCGATCGTCAAGCCTAGGAGCTTGGCACGCGATGCCAGCACATCAGGGTCGCCAATGAACACGAACGGAGGCAGACCCAGCTCCCTGCGCCGCATCCAGGCCAGAAGTGTGACATCGGGGCCGACGCCGGCCGGATCGCCCTGGCTGAGAGCAAGCGGGCGCGAGAACGAGAGTGTCATCTTGCTCAGGGACGCATGATCTGCGCCTTCTTGCGCAGCTCTTCCATATATTTCTGGGCGTTCGGATTTTCCGGAGGGGCGTTCTTCCCTGCCTTCGCCTTATCAAGGTCTTCCTGGCGGAACACCATTTCGGCGGCTTGGTCATCAGAAACCTGGCGCTGGCTGCAGATGGCGATGTATTCGACACCTCTGTCGGTCACGCGCGTGGCGGTCGTGTTGCCCTTTGCCTGCTCGACAAGCGGCTTCCATTCGGCCGGAAGTTCCGGTGCAAGAACGCGACCAAGGTCACGGACTGACACGTCAAGCATCGTTGCTGCGAAGACCTTTGCCTGGTCACAACCCGGATACTTCGCGCGAGACGCCTCGGCTTCGCTCTTGCGTTTGCCGACGATGCCCTTCTTGTTGGCGGGAACGACGAAGATCATCTGCTGCAGAATATATTCGGTGGTTTCCGGCTTCTGCTTGT
Source organism: Rhizobium sp. 42MFCr.1 (assembly GCF_000377185.1). Classification (NCBI taxonomy): domain Bacteria; kingdom Pseudomonadati; phylum Pseudomonadota; class Alphaproteobacteria; order Hyphomicrobiales; family Rhizobiaceae; genus Rhizobium; species Rhizobium sp. 42MFCr.1. The sequence goes on along the minus strand of NZ_KB897830.1, from coordinate 8,598 downwards.
TCTCCATCATGCGGGCAACAAGGTCGGAATTCGACATGCGATTGCTCGAACCGTAGCGGGCATTGACAAGGCGCGGCCAGCTCATCTGCACGGCAATGAAAGCCTTGAAATGATCAACACCGACGCCGGCGCGTTCGAGAATTTGCGTCATCTGGTCCGTCGTCAACTTGTTGCCGCTCGCGAACCGCGCGAACGATGCGTTGACGTCGTCCTTGGAAACCGACATGCGGACGCGGGAAATTTCCTGCTGCTTCAGCGTCTGTTCGATCAGCTGTTCTTCCGCTGCTTTCGCATCAGCCTTTTGATGCTGCAGGCGCAGGAATGCCTGGCGCTTGGCGATGTCACCGCTGGTGATTGCTGTTCCGTTGACGACAACTCTGACTTCGCTTGCAGCAACAGCTGAGCCGGTCTGCGGCGAGGCAAAAGCCGCCAGCATCGCGAAAGTCGCACCGGCAATCATCGTCCTTACGGTTCTTCTTGCGCCAATCATCTATCGACCCTTCCCATTGACGCCGCGCACTCACGTCGCGGCGCGCATACCTTCCCGAGACACACGGGCATTACCGCTGCAAATTGAAAATTCAGCATATGCCTTAGATCTCAACTGGCGACAATGTCCTGCATAGTCTTACGGCGAAAGAAAGGCCCTTTCTTTCGCCGTATTACAGAACTGACAGTTAATTCTGGTAGATGGTTGGGCTGGCATCTATGGGCGTGCCGAGATTGATGTCGCCCAGCGTCCGGAAGGTCAACCTCGCCCCGATACTCCAGTCGCTCGCGGTTTCCGCGGTGGTATCGCGCTTGTCGATATATGCGATCGTGAAGATGGTGCATTCGTCTTCATAGGTAAGGCCGATTGTCTTCCTGACAACAGTGTTGTCCTGAAGGTCCCAAGCGACGCCGCCAAATACCGTCCAATAATCCTTGAACTTAACAGCAGCCTTGGCCTGGATCTCATCATTGTCCTCGGCGAAGCCGTATTCCGGCTGCGCTGAGACATGCGTGTAGATCATCTGACCTTGGAAATTGTCGGTCTGGTAACCGGCCGTCAAATCGCCACGACGGAAATCCAGGTCCTTGTCGTCAAGCCGATAGGAAGCTGCAAGGGCAACGCCCTGTGGCGTTTCGATCCCGCCGAGTCCGACGAAGTCGGAGACGTCCGTTTCGAGGCCGGAGTCGGCGCCGACGTTTACCAGATCAGCCGTGTCAAAGGAGTTTTGGCCGCCGAGCTGGTAGGATTGGCCGAAGATACCGTGCAGCTTGTAGCCGTTGTCAAACGTACCGGTGTACTGGAAGCCGACATTGGCGCGCGTGCCACCTTCGATACGGTCGTAGCCGGAGAACTTATCACGCTCGAAAAGATTGGTCGCATCGAACACGAAGCTCTGCGCATCTTCGTTCGGAAGAGAGCCGGCAAGCCGTTCGTCGGGCCGTGCATAAAGCTGAACAATCGGTTCGAACAGGTGTGTGCTGTTCGCGGTCGTACCGAGGATCGGGTAGCGCATTTCCAACCCTGCGGTAAACATCGAACGCGTCGCTGCATTACCGTCGTCGTAATTGCCGTCATAGACAAAGGTGCCGGAGGTCGGCGGCGGCGTCATGTTCAACGCCAAGGCATCGCCGCGGGCTGCAAGCAGCGGAGTGATCAAGAAGCCCTGAGGCGTGACAAAGGTCCGCTTCCATTCCAGTTCGCCCGTAAGGCGAGATGTCTGGCCCTCAAGGCCGCGGAACCGATCAAAGCCTGCGACGCTATAAAAGTCGTCGTGCGTGCGCGACAGGTTCGTGAAGTTGACATCGGCAGATAGTTCACCTCCGGCGAGCGGCTGCGGCGCCACGAAGTGATAGTCCATCACCGGGTAAACGATTGCCTGCTGCTTCTCGGCGATATCATTCGGATCGGCGTTCTGAACGTCGAAATAGAACGAGCGCAGATCGAAATAATTCCGCTTGCCGAGACCCGTCAGGTAAACTTGGTTGGTATGTGTACTTTCGTCCAGACCCTTCAGGTTATAGGTGCGAGCGAAGTTGTTGTCACTCTGAACCATCACGTCCCAACCAAACGCCCATCGCGGGTTGATTTGGAAGGCCCCCTTCGACGCTACGACACCGCGGAAGTCATTTTCGGCATCGCTAGTGCCGGGCGTAAAGGTCCCCGGGCTGAGCTGGTCGATACCGGCCACGCGCAAGGTGTGCGTGCCGTTCTCGAATCTCTGGCGGAATTCCGCGTCCGCCAGGAAACCCTGGGTGGTGTAACCCGTGCCGGTCACCGTGACGTCGCTGCTCGGCGAAATGACGTAATAGTACGGGACAGAAAGGCCGAAGCCGAGATTCTGCGATGCGCTAAAGGTCGGGAAAAGGAAGCCGGACTTCCGCTTCACGGTATTGTCGGGGACCTCGATCCACGGAACGTAGGCGAGCGGGTGGCCAAGGAGCTCGAAGCGCGCCTTTTCAAGGCGAATCGTATGCTTGACGCCGTCCTGAATGACGCGTTCAGCCTTTACCTGCCAGAAGGGAGGTCGTTCCGGTCTTTCAGCGCAAGGCAAACAGGCGGTATAGACGCCCCTGTTCAGGATCATTTGCGTGCCCCCAACACGCTGGCCGGTTTCGGCAACCAGGCGCGTATTGTCGGGGGTCTCAATTCGGAGCGCGTTTACGAACCCGTTGGCAAAATCGTCGGTGATGTCAATCTTGTCACCGTACATGCGGTTGCCGTCGGGGGCGATCAACTCCACGTTGCCGAGCGCCATCAGGCGGCGGGTCTGCTGATTGTACTCGACGCGTTGCGCCACCAATCTGTAGCCGGCGTAGTTAATCTGTACACCGCCGATGGCCGAAACGATCTGCGCGTCCTTGTTGTAGACGAGTTCGTTTGCCGACAGAATCAGCTTCTGGTCGGCGGACACGTTCGGCCTCAAGCCTTGCAGGGCATCCTGGGCGAAAGCAGCAGGAAAGCCATTCGAATAGGTAGACAGGGCCGCGCCTAGGAGCAGGGCAACCAACTGTTTACTAAGAGTCTTGCGGTCGCCTGCCGCCACTAGCCATCCTCCTGATGAAGCAGAATTGTTGCACCCAAAGCCAAGGCAACAATGACCGGAATCCACGTTGCCACGAAAGGCGGGACAACCCCACTGCTTCCGAATGCTTTTACAAGCACGGTGACCACATAAAGCACGAAGCCCGACAGGATTCCACCCAGAATCACCGACCTCGACTGGTTGAACCGGCTAAATTTTAGGGACACTGTTGCAGCAATGAGAGTCATTGCGACAAGCAACAGTGGTTGGGACAACAACGAATGAAATTGGGTCTCAAGCGCCTTGGTCGGAATCCCGAAGGATCTCGCCGCGTCAATTCGGCTCGAGAGATCAAAAAAGCCAATAGTTTCAGGGGCTGTCAGCCTCTGCTGGATGAAATCCTGTTTCAAATTGGTGCTTACGCGCACCTCATCGAGCCGTGTGGCGACTTCGCCCGGACGACGCTCGACAACGTTCTTAAGAAGCCAGTAACCATCTTCCAATTTTGCCGACGCGGCGTCCTGTCTCAGGATGATGTGATCGGACGAATCGAAATGCACGAACACGGCGTTCATAAGCAGCGTGCCGTTTTCGAGAATCGTATTCGCTCCGATGATCACGTCGTCCCCGCCGCTGATCTGGCGAATCCACGGAACTTGCGGCGCGGCGTTCGACCCTGAGACTTCTCCACGCCAGTTGCTCTCGATGACGGCAGCCTGACGTTGCCCCCAGGCTGCCAGCGGGTTGAGGACGGTCATGACCAGGACGCCGAGCAAAAAAGCGCCTGCGAGGAAGGGAGACATGAACTGCCAAACCGAGATGCCGGCAGCACGCGTCACGACCAGTTCGTATTTTCGGTTGAGCCCGATTAGAACGGTCATGCCCACAAAGAGGGCAATGAAGGGCACGGTCTGCTGCAAGATGAGCGGCAGACGCACCGCCGTCATCGCGAGCCCGCCGGTCACGGTGTAGCCGGGAAGACCGGAGAGTCGGCCAGCGGTCTCGCTGAAATCAACGAGGTAGACGATGCCAATCACGCCGAGAAAGAACCACATTGTGGTCAGCAGGTATCGACGGAAGAAGTAACGGCCGAGTGTCCCGAGAATCATGCGCTGCCTCCGGCGGAGGGATCTGCCGACCGACCAAAGCGTCGCGACAGTCTCTGCCAAGAGGCGGAGATTCGGTCGCTCATCGCGGACACGACCGACAGGCGCTTGTGGTGCGACAGAGATGCGATTGCCAAAAGGCTGGCGACCACGGGAATCGCATAGAGCACGCCGATATACTCTGGATCCGTGTCGATCTGGTTGGCGGCGTAGAACGACGCCCAACGAATACCGAACGCGAAGATGAGCGCCGCGACCATGGGGTGCAACCGTGCTTCGCGGTGGGAGCGAGCATCACCGGCGATCGCGAGCGAAATCAGCGCAAACACCATCGGAAGAACCCAATCCGTCATGCGGCGGTGCAATTCGGCACGATAACTACCGGGTCTGGCGATGTAATCCTTGTCGTTCGGATCCGGATTGAAGAGGAACGCAAGCTCGCGGTCGGATGCGCGAAGAGTCGCCTGACCGCGGTTTTGGGTCAGATCGGACAGGTCGAAGGAGTAGGAATCGAAACGAATGACGGAGACTTCACCGGTTTGCGTTTTGCGGTGAACCTCGCCATCATGCATGATGAGTGACGTGCCCTTCTCGTCAACGGCGCCTTCACGTGCGTAGTAGATAAGCTCGAATGCGGGGTCGCGCTCATCGACGACGAACAAGCCCTTGAGCACGCGTCCGGCCAATCTCTCGGATATCTGTACGTAGAGGCCGGTGTCGATGCGGCGGAAGTTCTTCTCTTCAATCACGGTCGAGAGCAGATCCGCATAGGCAGCGGCCACCATCTGGCGAACCCCCGTCTTGGCCTTCGGCTCGACGACGTTGTCCACCAGAAACGAAAAGATGCTAATGACGGCGGCGAGGATGAGGATCGGGCGCAGGATAATGCTGCGCTTGGCGCCAGCCGCGTCGATGACGGTCAGCTCCGAATCGTTGTTCATTGTCGTCAGGGTCTGCGTCACACCGATGACAAGTGCGAACGGCAGCACGATCGGAATGATCGACGGTAGAATCAGCGTTGCCAGCTTGGCGAACGATCCCATCGACTGGCCGCTGTCGGTTACGAGATTGACGCGCTGCAGGACCTGAGTCGTCCAAATGATCGCGAGCACCGGCAACAGGGCAACGAGAAACATCTGGCCAACGCGCCGGAGTATGTATGTTTCAAGCAGTTTCATTAATGCCCTTGAACGCCATTTGCGAACCAATGCCGCTACGCAGCGAAATCCATCTACGCTGTTTGGGTCTCTTTTGCGACAAGCTGGAGTCGAAAATTCATTCAAATTTCAGATTTTTTTTTGCCCTGTGGCGAATCGGTAAGCGCAAGAAGACCTGCAAAGACAACAACGGACGAAAGCCAACCCAGGATGACGTCTGAAAGGTAGTGCGCGCCAAATGCAAGACGCATGGCAGGTGTCAGAAAGGCGATCGCTGTGAGGGGGAGGGCAAGCGCGAAGCGCGCCGGCTGTGGTATCAGGAAAATCAGACAGAAAACCCAGCCGGCGCCTGCCGCTTCGCCGGAAATGAAAGAGCAGTTCGATACGCATTTTCCGATCATGGAGCCCGCCTGCACGAAGTCGAGGTGGCCACCAAAATCCAGCGTTTGGGACGGTCGCGGTCTACCCCAGTATGTCTTGAGAATGAGATTGGCGAGGATCACGGGGCCGATCATCAGCGACGTGAGCGCAATCTTGAAGGAGCGGGCGCGCGCGAGGTTGAAAGTGGATCCGCAGTGCCCGTAGCACTCCAAAAGTTTCCACAAGAGGACGATGGCGATGAGGTAGGGAAGCCGGAAGAACAGCGTTCTCAGGAACCCGAGATAAGCCTCGTGCCGGTAGGGAAAGTAGCCGCAGTTTTTTCCGAATGTGGCTGGAGTGCTGCATGCCTCGCGCACAAAGAAATGCGCTGATGCGTAGACATCGATCTGCGGAAAGCCATTGAACAGCAGAAGCAGCAGCCACCACAGACAGAAAAGACCTATAAACACACGTGCGGGATCGCTGTCGGGCATTGGTATGCGCCAAGACGTCCTCGTCCCTGCAGGCATCAAAAGGGAAAGCAATTCGGAATTCCTGTGGACTCAATTCCGCGGGAGGAATATGCGCCGAAGATGACATCCCTTTAACGGGTTGGCGGTTAGTCAGGCCGCCACGGCCTCATCCCGAAGACTTGTTTTTGGGGGTGAAACCCGAAATGATCGGATAGAGCGGATTTAGGACAATCCCACTGGAGAAGACATGTCAGCCAAGTTCGATATCTCATTTGCAAGCTCCACCGAGATCGCCGGTGGCTACGCGGTCCTCCTGCAGGCAAGCGGAGCGGATCTTGCCGCCGGGGGCAAGCTTGCGGATCCCGCTGGCGTCATCGCGAGAGCCGCAAAGATCGCCGGCTTCTCCGCCAAGGCGACGACTGTGCTGGATCTCGTTGCGCCCGAGAGGTCCGCGGCTGAGCGGCTTATCGTCGTAGGACTCGGCAAACCTGAAGAGCTGACCGCTCACGATTGGCTGAAGGCTGGCGGCGTCGCCGCATCCAAGATCAAGAAGGCCGAAAAGGTCGCAATCTTCGTCGATGCGCCGGGTGCCGGCGTCGGAGCGAAGGAAGCGGCGGATTTTGCGCTTGGAATGCTTTTGCGCGCCTATAGCTTCGATACCTACAAGACCAAGAAGAAGGACGAGGACGGCAATGGCCGGAACGGGCAGGTGCCGATCAAGATCGTTACCGCCAAAGCGACAGAGGCGGCAGAAGCCTTCAAGCTCTCGGAAGCCGTTGCGGCGGGCGTTAACCTGGCCCGCGATCTTGTGAACGAGCCGCCGAATGTTCTGGGTCCGGTGGAGTTTGCCGCCAAGGCAAGCGAGTTGCAGAAACTTGGGGTCGAGGTGGAAATCCTCACCGAGAAGGAAATGCAAAAGCTTGGCATGGGCGCCCTGCTGGGCGTGGCACAAGGCTCGGTCCGGCCCCCGCGTCTGGCGGTCATGCAGTGGAAGGGCGGCAAGAGCGGCGAGAGCCCGATCGCCTTCATCGGCAAGGGCGTGGTCTTTGATACCGGCGGCATTTCGATCAAGCCCGCTGCCGGCATGGAAGAAATGAAGGGTGACATGGGCGGTGCTGCCGCTGTCACCGGCTTGATGCACGTCCTCGCTGCCCGCAAGGCAGCCGTGAACGCGGTCGGCATCATCGGTCTGGTCGAAAATATGCCCGACGGAAACGCGCAGCGTCCCGGCGACATCGTTACCTCGATGTCGGGCCAGACGATCGAGATCATCAATACCGATGCTGAAGGCCGGCTCGTTCTGTGTGACGCGTTGTGGTATTGCAACGATCGCTTCAAGCCGAAATTCATGATCAATCTGGCAACATTGACCGGCGCTATCCTTGTTGCGCTCGGCAATGTCCACGCCGGTCTGTTCTCGAATGACGATGAGCTCTGCGCGCAGCTGACCGCTGCCGGCCTGACAAGCAGCGAAAAGCTGTGGCGCATGCCGCTCGGCAAGGAGTACGACAAGCTGATCGACAGCAAGTTCGCCGACATGAAGAACTCCGGCGGCCGTCATGCGGGATCGATCACCGCCGCTCATTTCCTGAAGCGATTCGTGCAGGAAACGCCTTGGGCACACCTCGACATCGCAGGAACGGCAATGGGCTCGCCGCAGGATGAGATCAATCAGTCCTGGGGTTCCGGTTACGGTGTACGCCTGCTCGATGAGCTGGTGCGTGCCAACTACGAGTCATGACGGAAGTTCTGTTTTACCATCTGACGGAATCCAAGCTGGAGGATGCCCTCCCGCCGTTGCTCGAGAAAAGCGTCGAGCGCGGCTGGCGGGTCGCGGTGCAGTTGAAAGACGCTGCGCGACGCGACCTGCTCGATCAGCATCTCTGGACATTTCGCGAAGATAGCTTCCTGCCGCATGGCACGGATGAGGGGGACCTGGCGGCAGATCAGCCGGTTCTCCTTACGGTTTCCGAAGGGAATTCCAACGCGGCGACGGTACGATTTATCGTCGATGGCGCTGAGCCGCCGCCGGTCGAGCCTTATAGCCGGATCGTCTTCATGTTCGATGGTTACGACCAGGCGCAGCTCGAAGGGGCTCGCGCGCAATGGAAGAAGCTGAAAGGCGAGGGACATAACCTCACCTATTGGCAACAGACCCCGGAAGGGCGCTGGGAAAAAAAAGCATGAAAAAGCCCGCTTCAAGCGGTCCGCTTCAAGCGGGCTTATACATTGCGAGGCCGGTGCATCGGTTATGATGCACCGGCCTCGTTTGCCATTGAGGTGATTGCAACACCGCAGTGACGATGCGCAGAGCGGTTGGTCCTAGCGGGCCTGAACTTTCGTTCGTAAAAAAGCAGAACCCTTTGCGCATTTCGAGGCTTCGTCGAACCGTTGAGAGAGCTTCGCGCTCGCGTATAAGGGAGACATCGCCTCATGACCTATACTAGCCGCTTTATCGGCATCGACATATCGAAATCGTCCTTCGACA